>CAIOCH010000171.1 GCA_903856525.1 uncultured bacterium
GACATCGAGCGCGTCTTCGGTCCCTTCGACCGCATGCCCGCGGCGACCTCGGCCGGCCTCGCGATGACCATGGGCGGCAGCCTCAACGGCGACTGGCGCAGCCGCGACGTGATGAAGTCGGCGGGCGTCAAGCGCAGCGACGGCGAGATCGCCCAGATCGTCGACCGCGGCTACGGCGTCGCCATCGAGCTCATCGACAGCGCCGTCCGCCAGCGCCCCGACGCGTGGAACCTCGCCGTCGTCCACGCCGCGCTCACCTACGACCGGCTCCAGTTCAAGCAGGCGCAGAAGACCGCGCAGGACCCGGTGCAGGCGAACGAGTACCGCAAGGCCGCCTTCGAGGCGTTCGGCGACGCCGCCGCGCGCTACGTCGCCGCGCTCAACCGCGGCGAGACCCGCGACGATCCCGGCGTCCACCGCCGCTGGTTCGGCGCCGCGATGGGCACCGCCGAGCTCAACTTCCTGCGCCCCGAGGACCTCCCCAAGGAGGGCACGCTGCAGGACGACCAGATCGACCTCATCCGCAGGTCGATGCAGTCGCTCGAGCCCGAGGCGTTCGACCGGCACGTCGCCAGCTTCGCCAACGACATCGAGGGCGCGGTCCAGCGCGCCAACCCCGAGATCAAGCCGCGCCTCGTTCGGCACGCGCTGCGCGTGATCGGCGAGCACCCCGCGGGCGCCTCGCTGCGCGCGATGGAGCAGCTCTACCGCGACCTCGTGAAGGACGAGATCAAGCTCCGCCTCGCGCTCGACGGCGCCGACCAGGTCGGCGTCGGCCGTCCGTTCGGCATGCTGCTCTCGCTGCGCTTCACCAACTCGGTCGACCGCGAGACGGGCGGCTTCGCCAAGTACCTCCAGAACGGCGTCTTCGGCCGCGTGGGCAACCAGTTCCGCCAGATGAACTACCGCGACGAGCTCGAGAAGTCGATCCGCGACGCGTTCGGCAAGGACTTCGAGGTGAGCACCCTCGGATTCTTCGACGCCTTCATGCCGCCGCGCGGCGTGGTCGAGGAGGGCCAGGACGGCTGGCTGGAGAAGCCGCTCGCCTACATCGTGCTCACGCGGCGCGATCCCGCCATCGACACCGTGCCCGCGGTGACCATGGACATGCAGTTCACCGACCAGACGGGCCCAGTCACGCTCGCCGTGGCCAGCAACACCCCGCTCGTCGCCAGCGGCGAGGCCGCGGTGCGCCGAAACTGCGACGAGCTCGAGGTCTCGCAACTCGTCGATGTGCGCGCGGTCGCGGACAGCGGCGGCGGCGACGACACCGTCACCCTCGAGGTGCGCATGCGCGGCAAGGGCGTCGTGCCCGATGTGCGCGAGGCGCTCGCAGGCCTCGACGCGCCGCTCGCGGGCTACACGCTCGCCAAGGACGGCATCGTGGCCGATCCGCCCATCGTGCTCGCATCCGCGGACGCTTCGATGTCGCCGATGATGATGATGCGCGGGCCGAGCGAGCCCAAGGACGGCTACCCGGAGCCCGACGCGAACGGCATGTACCGCCTGCCCATCGAGCGCTCGTTCAAGGTGTCGTACACCCGCAGCGGCGGTTCGGTGGGCAGCGCGTTCGCACTGCCCACGCTGGTCGCCGGCGTCGACGCCAAGCTCGAGAGCCGCTACTACGCCGACCTCGACATCATGCCGGTCGAAGGCTCTTCGGTCGCCGTCGCAGGCCCGCTGTGGACCTTCGAGCGCATCGCCGTCGCCGGCATCGCCACCGCGCTCGCCGCAGCCCTCGCCACCTGGTGGGTCCGCCGCCGCCGCACGCCCGTGGCCGTCGCCGCGCCCTCGTGGACTCCCGCACGCATCACCCCGCTCGGCGTGGTCACGGGGCTCCGCCGGCTCGAACAGGGCCTCCCCGCCGAGAAGGCCAAGGCCCTGCGCGACGAGATCGTCCTCCTCGAGCTCAAGTACTTCGGCCCCAACGCCGCCGAAACCAGCGAAGCCGAACTCCGCAGCGTCATCGACAAGTGGGCGCGGAACGCGGTGTGAGCGATCGCCGCAAAGTTTGAGCGGTCGCCGCTGCGGCGGCGACCTCTGGTGGGGATGACGGATGGCGCGGTCTCCGCGTGATCTGGGCGGTCGCCGCGAAGTTTGAGCGGTCGCCGCTGCGGCGGCGACCTTTGGTGGGGATGACGGGTGGTTTTTCTCACGGAGAGCACGGAGGCGCGGAGAGGCGAGCGGAGACGTCCGCGGCAACCCTGACTCCACCGGGACTTCACGTTCGCGATCCAACCCTCAAGCCTGCTCCGTGCCTTCTGTGTCTCCGTGAGCACCCATCCGATCGCAGCTCGTGCACCGACCTCCACTTCCATGCCCGGTTCCGAACGGAATCGGGGTGACAGGATTCGAAACTCCCGCAACGCGGGAGTCCTCATCCTGGGCGCGCGGCGCATCGCGCCGCGTGGCCGCGGACGTGGCGCGGAGCGACACGGACGCGTCATCCCGAAGGAGAGAGGAACGACAAGACCCCCTCGCAGAGGGGGTCTTGATCGGTTCCGAACGGAATCGGGGTGACAGGATTCGAACCTGCGGCCTCTTGCTCCCGAAGCAAGCGCTCTAGCCAAGCTGAGCTACACCCCGCCGGCAAACGCATGCGTCTGCGGAGGGTCGACGAGGATACCCCACGGGCCCGCACTGCACAAGCCGCGACTGGAAGAACCGGACAGTCTTCGCAAACGTCGATCGTCCCCGCCACTTACGCGATTGTGCTGCGATCCTCCTTCTTCCGCATCCCTGCATGCCCGAATCCGCTACCATCTGCCTCTGCAGAGAACTCTTTTGGAGCCTGCATTTCGGTGCGTCGGACGGCGAATTGACGCACCCTCAGGACGGCGCAGTTTCTGCGCATCACGATTTCGGGTGGCACGCTGCATCGTCTCGCGGCGTGGTGGCATTGGGCGGCCAGAACGCAACGCCCACACAACAAGGGGCTCAGTGGCATGAATAAGAAGAGCATTATCCCGTTTACGACCGCACTCCTGGCTGGCGCCTTTGTCGCCGAGTACTCGCTTGGCGTGACCGACACGCTGGCCGCCAGCGGCAACAAGCGCCGCGTGGCTGCGACGGTGGAGACCACCACCGCGACCGTGCGTGAGCCCGTGGTCGAGAAGAAGATCGAGAACACCGAGACCTGGGTCGTCGACACCAACGAGTCGATCAACGCCGAGCTCGACATGCTGATGGAGGAGCCGTTCAAGCCCTACATCCCGCTCGCCACGGCGCTCGTGAGCAACGATTGCAACGACAACCTCATCGACGACAGCGATGACATCGAGTTCGGCGAGATGGACTTCGACAACGACGGCATCCTCGACGTGTGCGAGTACCGCATGGGCGACCTCAACCTCAACGGCGTCATCGATGCGCAGGATGTCAGCATCCTCCTCGGCTGGTGGGGCGTTCCGAACCCCGTGTTCGGCGACCTCGACAACGACAACGTGGTCGGCCCGCGCGACCTCGGCGTCCTGCTCGGCCGCTTCGGCGCCGTGATGTGGTGATCGGTCGAACGAGGCCGTGATCGGCGCGCCACGCGTGCGATCCGTACCAGCGCAACAACGAACGAAGGCCGTCCGCGAGGGCGGCCTCTTTCGTTGGCTCCATTGCGCGCATCGCGACACTGCATCTGCATGCCGTCAACCCGCGCACGCGCCCCACGCCGAGAGCCGCGCCGCGACGTCCCGCGCACCCACCACGCCATTGCAGTCGAGTTCGCCTGTCCACGCGCATCCCCAGTTGCAGACAAGCGTGGCAACCCGGCAGCCGAGGCCTCACGGCGTCGAGGCGGATTGGATGGCGGACGCTCATCCGGGCTGATGCCCTCAAGCAGGTTGGAGTGCGCCATGGATACAACCCAAGGCGTGGCTTCTCGGACGTTGTCCTACCAGTCGCCAATGCAGCGGATCGGATGGGTGAATGTGGGTGTTGGGCAACGGCTCACCTTTCCGTCACGCCCCCGCTAGATTCCCCGCCCCGTGCTCAAGCAGTTCTCCTCGCTCTTCGTCTCGTTGCCCGCGACAACCGTGGGCGCAGTGGCCGCCGTCGGCGCCGTGACACTTGCGTCCGCGGGCTGGTCCTCCATCGATCCCCCGCCGCAACGCTGGCAACTCGGCGAAGTCGTGGTCGAGGACGAGCGCGCGCCTGCGCTCGCCGAGCAGGATCTGGTCGGCCCGGCGATGCAGCCCAAGTGGACATCGGGCCGCCGCTTCCTGACCACCGATGTGTACGTGCTGCCAGAGGGGCACGCGGACTTCGAGGCATTCGCCACCGCCAGCATCGCACGCGATCGCGACGGCGGCGGCACCGCGTGGAGCTTCAGCGAGGGCATCGGCATCGGACTCCCGAACCGTTTCCAACTCGAGTTCGCGCTGCTACAGGACATCGATGCAGGCGGAGACCACACGCTCGGCGGCGCGGAGTTCGAGGCACGCTGGGCCATCGCCGACTGGAACCAGGTGTGGGGCAATCCCACGCTGGCGCTCGGCTTCGAGA
Organism: uncultured bacterium; assembly: GCA_903856525.1. GTDB lineage: Bacteria > Planctomycetota > Phycisphaerae > Phycisphaerales > SM1A02 > QWPT01. The sequence goes on from CAIOCH010000171.1 coordinate 4,495, forward strand.
CGCTGGCCGCGCGACCCGATGTGATCGAGCCGCGCCTGCTCCTGGGCGGCGAGATCTGCGACGGCTGGTTCTGGGGAGCGGACCTCGGCCTCGGATGGGAACTCTCGGGCGAGCGCGAGGTGGAGTACGAGCTCACGGGTGCCGTCTCGCACACCATCATCGACGAGCGGCTCGCCGTCGGTCTCGAGAGCATCCTCACCACGGCCGACCGTGCGGGCGCGCGCGGCGACCTCGACACGGCCTTCCTCGTGGGACCAAGCGTCCAGTGGCGTCCGAGCGCGCGTGCCTCGCTGCGCTGCGCACCGCTCGTGGGTATTGGCGGCGACAGTCCGGCCGCCGAGTTCCGCTTCAACTTCGAGTGGGAGTTCTGATGAGCGCCGCACGGAAATCGGATGCGCGTCGGCGCAGGTCGCTCGCGTTCTGGCTGTTCTGGCTGGTGGCGGCGTTGGTACTGCTGTTGTTGGTGTCGAGTTGCCTTCGCGGAGGCGACGCGGCGCGGAAGCCGGCAGAGGTCACATCGCAGCCGGAGCCGATGCCGACGCCGATGCCGACGCCGGAGCCCAAGCCAGGGCCCGCGCAGCCGCCCGCCCCAGTGGTGGAGCCAACTCCAGCGCCCCCGCAGCCAGTCGAGCCGGAGCCAGCGCCCGCGCCGGTACCGACGCCGACGCCCCCACCTGAATCTGTGCCTGAGCCGACGCAGGAACCAGCGTCGGTTCCCGCGCCGACGCCCGAGCCAGCTCCCGCGCCGCCGCCGCCCGCGCCATCGGTGCAGGTTGGCCCCAGCCGCGGCCCATCACTCGCCGAGGGCAACGCACCCGCTGCGTATCCGCTCTCTGCGCGCCGCCGCGGAGAGGAAGGCACGACCGTCGTGCGGGCACGGGTCGACGCAACTGGATCGGTCGCGCACGCCGAAGTCGCCCGCTCCTCGGGCGTTGAGGCCATCGACGAGGCTGCCGTGGCCGCCGTGCGCTCCTGGCGATTCCTGCCCGCGCTCGACAAGGGCAATCCTGTGGCCAGCGATGTGGAACTGCCCGTGGTGTTCCGGCTGCGTCCGCCGAGCCCCGCTGGGCGGTGAGCTCCACGGGGCGGTCAGCTCCACGGGGGCGCGAATCCGTCCCCGACGGCACCACGCATTTTGGTAGATCCACGGCATTTGCATGAAACCCCGCCGAAAGGCAACGGAAGATGGCGGCTCGTTCGGTTTTGATCCCGAAGGAACCCCACATGCCGAAGTCCTGGATGGCCATCCCGCGTCTCTCCGCCGCACGCCTTGCCGCGATCTGCGTGACCGCGGTGCTCGGCGTGCTGACACTCCCCGCCTTCGCGCAGCGCAGCACACAGATGGTGGGCGGGCCGCTCACCACCAAGCGGTTCGAACGGCTGCTGCGCGCGTACGTGCAGCCGACGACTGCCGAGGCCACCGCGCTCGACCGACTGCACGAGGCGTACCTCGAGCGCTTCCGCGCCGAGCTCGACCCCGAGCTCGAGAACCTCGGCAAGTCGATGGCGGGCGGCATGCCCACGCTGCAGGAGTTCCGCAAGTTCATGCGCGAGCTCGAGCGGCTGCAGGCGCGCATCGGTGATGCCGACGCGGCGCTGTTCGCGAGCTGCGCCGAGTTGATCGCCGAGGAACGCCGCGCCGGGCTGTCGCGCGTGCGCGATGCGCGCGAGCGCCAACGCGCGCTCGGTGGGCTCACGGGCATGAGCTCGATGATGTTCGGTGGCGGCGGCTCGTTCGTCGACCTCGCGGACCTCGCCACGCGCGACCGCGTACTCGGCGCGGTGCCCGCCGACATGCGCGCGCGCTTCGATGCGTTCCTCGCGGCGCAGGAGGCGCGGCTGCTCGTGCAGGCGCGCAGCTACGACAAGGCCAGCACCAAGGCCCTCGAGGGCTACTTCGAGGCGATGGTTGCGATGCAGGGCGGAGGCTCCGCGGGCTCCGACGCCGGCGCGAACACGGATGGCGAGGGACAGACTGAAGAGGTGTCGGGCGAAGCCGCGGCGGCAACGGCGCGTGACAAGATGCAGCGACGCATGAAGCAGGAGATGGAGCGGCAGATGGAGCTCATGCGCAACGCGGGCACGGAGCCACGCAAGGTGGTCGCGGCCAACTTCGCGGCCAACCGCTCCGCGCTCACCGAACTCACGGGCGTGCTGCCGCAATCGGTGCTCGATGAACTGCGGGTGGAGGTCGCCAACCGGGCGGTCGGGGTCATGGGACTCGCCATGATGGACAACGGCAGCTTCGGCGGCAGCAGTGCCTCGCCCGCCGTGGTGGCCGCGCGCATGCGCCGCGACGGCGAGCTCGATGCCGAGTCGGTTGCGCAGAGCCGCGCCATCGTGGCCACCTGGCGCCACGAGCACGCTGCGGCCGTCGAGGAGGCCGCGGAGGCCGTGCTCGCAAACAGCGGCGCGGGCGCGGGCATGATGCCGCGCTTCGAGGGTGGAGCGGGCGCGCCCGACGAGGCGACCACGCGGCTCGAGGAGAAGCTCGCCAAGGCGCGTGCGGCGATCGAGGGCGCCGATCAGAAGGCGTTTCGCGCGCTCTCAGCGCTCGGTGGCGGACGCGGGCTGACCTATCTCGCGGCGTTCGCCGGCGACGACGGCGCAGAGAAGTTCCAGGCCAAGGAGTGGAAGCCCGCGGACGCAGCGGCCATCGCGGATCCGGCCGCCGACCCGAACAACGAGCAGTACACGGGGCGCGCGTCGGCGTACCGCGGGTTCGCGGAGGGCAACGCCATGCCGCAGGCGCCGACCGTGCGCGAGATCATGGCCGACCTCGCGCTGGTCGGCGTGGGCGCAGACAGCGCCGACACGATCGAGAGCGTGGTCGCGGCGTGGACCGACGGCGTCTTTGCCACCAGGATCGCGCCGCTGTCGGCGCAGGCAGTCGAACTGAGCCGCAACCTCTGGGTGCGCGACGCGGAGACCGGCTACGCCCGCAAGACGGAGAACGCCGCCGCCTATCAGCAGCTCACGCGCCGCATCGCCGACGAGTACCTCGCCGCGGAGGAGGTGCTCTTCGCCGATCTCGCGGCGGCGCTCGGACTCGCGGCGGATGGGCCCGAGCTGACCGCGCTGCGCCTCGAGCGCGCCGAGGCGCTGTCCGCGGAGAACTCGCCCTTCGAGGCGGGCACGCGCCGCGTGGCCACGCCGCTGCGCACGGTGGCGCGGGCGGGTCTTGCGCCGGAGACCGCACGCACGCTCTTCGCCGAGTCGATCGACGCGTGGCGGGCGCTGGTCGCGAGCGTGGCCGAGCGCACCACCGCGCGACGCAACGCACAGGGCGAGATCGAGCGGCTGCAGGACGCCGCCGTCGCACCCGGCGCCGATGGTGCCGCCATCGCCGAGAAGACTGGGCGCGCATGGGCCGCACTGACGGCACTGGCGAAGGCCGACGGGCAGATGATGCGCGCGACCCTCGACGAGGCCGCCGCCAGGCTCGACGACGCCTCCGCCGCCAAGCTGCGGCTCGCGGCGCGGCAGCTCGCGTACCCCGAGCTCCATCGGCCGGCGGACAGCGCGTCGGAGCTCCTTGCCCGCGCACTCGCTGTCAAGGGCGCCAGCGACGACCAGACCGCGCGCCTCGAGGCGCTCAAGGCCGAGTACGACGCGGTGTTCGAGTCGCTCACCGTGCGCATGATCGCGGAACGCGAGCGCGCGTCCGAGACGGGCGACGCGGGCTGGCAAGAGGAGATGCGCCGCAGCGAGGCCATCGAGAAGATCCGCTTCCAGCGCGACGAACGCACCGCCAAGGCGCGCAGCGAGGCGCGGCGCATCCTCGGCGACGCACTCGCCTCCACCGTGCGCGGCCTCGTGCCCGACGAGGACGAGGCGCTGCTCGCGGACAACACCGGCGAGATGTTCACGCCGTTCGCGCGGATGGGGCGGGATGACGAGTGAGGCTTGCGACCAC
>CAIOCH010000172.1 GCA_903856525.1 uncultured bacterium
GAACGCGGTGCGCTGGCCGACCGACACGGTCTCGGCCGCGGTGATCTGCACATGGTCGATGTACTGCCAGTTCCACACCGGCTCGAAGATGGAGTTGGCGAAGCGCAGCACCAGCAGCGACTGCACGAGCTCCTTGCCAAGGTAGTGGTCGATGCGGTAGATCGACTCCTCCTCGAAGGCGCGACCGAGGGTGCGGTTCAGGCTCGCGGCGCTGACCGCGTCGTGGCCGAACGGCTTCTCGACGATGATGCGCTGCCAGCTCTTCGCGTTCGGGTCGATCGAGCACCAGCGCTTGCCCTCGACCACGAGCCCCGCGGCGTCGATCTGCTCGACGATCGGCTCGTAGAGGCTCTCGGCCACCGACATGAAGAAGAGCAGGTTGCCGCGCGTGCCCTTCTGCTGCGCGAGGTCGGCGAGCCGCGACTCGAGCGGCGGGTAGCACTCCTGCTTGACGGCATCGCCGGCGAAGTAGTGGATCCGGCGCGCGAAATCGCCCCACTTGGCCTCGTCGAAGCCCTTGGCGTGCTGCTGCACCCAGGGCCGGAGCTCTTCGCGCCACTGGTCGTCGGACTTCTGCGTGCGCGAAACGCCCAGGATGACCGTGGATGGATGCAATTGCCCCATGGTGTGCATCTCGTACATCGCGGGGATGAGCTTGCGCGATGTCAGGTCACCCGAGGCGCCGAAGATGACGAGGATGCAGGGGTCGTTCTGCGACATGAGGGGAAAGGTACGAGCGGGGAACCGGTCTGGGGAGCCGAATGCGGTCGGAAGCGCGTCGCGGGCGGCGCGTGGCGCATGCCGCCATGTCGCGTTCAGGCGCCGAAGCGCGGATGGCACCGCGTCACCACATCGCGCAGCCGCGACTTCTCGACATGGGTGTAGATCTGGGTGGTGACCACGCTCTCGTGCCCGAGGAACTCCTGCACGGTGCGGAGGTCGCAGCCCCCCGCGAGGAGGTCGGTGGCGAAGCTGTGGCGGAGCTTGTGCGGGTGGATCTTGTGCAGCCCTGCCACCCGGGCGTACTTGGTGACGATGGTCCACACCGCCACGCGCTCGAGCGGCTTGCCCCGGTTGGAGACGAACAGCCGATGGTCGGCGCGCGCCTCGTGGCCCTGCACGATGTCGAGGCGCTGGGTCTCAAGCCAGCGGGTGAGCGCCTGCGCGGCGGGCACCCCCACGGGCACCATGCGCTCCTTGTTTCCCTTGCCGGTGACCAAGAGCGACGAGGTGGTGGGAATCCACTGGTTGACGCGGATGGAGCCGACCTCGCTGGCGCGGAGCCCCGCGGCGTACATGAGCTCGAGGATGGCGCGGTCGCGCACCCAGAGTTCGCCGTGATCGGGTCCAGGTGACTCGATCAGGCGTCGCATGTCGGGCTCAGGGATGGTCTTGGGGACCTGGAAATCGCGCTTAGGCCTGTCCAGCAGCCCCGCAGGATTGGTCGGGATGACTCCAACCGCGTTGAGGAACTTGAAGAAGGTGTTCACGCAGGACAGCTTGCGGCGAATGGAGGAGCTCGCCAGATCGCGCGAGTCGGCGCGGGAGAGGTAGCGCGTGTGCTCGGAGAGGTGCGCGGGCGTGACCTGCGCCGGCGTGCTGACGCCGAGCTGGCCGAGGTATCCGACGAGGTCATCGAGATCGCGGCCGTAGGCGGCGAGGGTTCCGGCGCTCAGTCCCGCCTCGACCCGAAGGTGGGTCATGTAGCGGCGGACGCCATCGCGGAAGCCTTCGGA
>CAIOCH010000173.1 GCA_903856525.1 uncultured bacterium
CCGTCGACGACGCCGTCGCCGTTGGCATCGGCACCGAGTGCACCGCCGGTCGTGCCCCAGTTGTTGAGGACGGCAGCGAGGTCGACGCCATTCACCACGCCATCGGTGGCGATGTCGCCAGGGCACGGCGTCTGCTCGCAGATGTCGGGGACGCCGTTGTCGTTGGCATCGGCGAGTTCACCGTTGAGGATCTGGCCGTAGTCGACGATTCCGTCGGAGTTGCAGTCGGAGGACCATTCGATGACGCAGGAGCGAGGCTGCGTGGGGAAACCCTCGTAAAAGTCGTTCCAGTTCAGGTCGTTGAAGTTGGGCGCGGTACCCGCGATGTGCAGCAGGTTCTCAAGCGGACCGCCGTTGGGCTCCACTCCCGTCCAGCCTGCGTACCACGGTTCACCCGTGACCCAGCGCCAGCCCCCGGCCGGCTCCGAGTAGTCCGGAGCGGTCACATCCTGATAGCCGCCGAGCCAGGGCCCCACGAACAAGTCGAATGCCGCGGGAACCCGAATGAGATCTCGAATGAACCGATCCTCAGCGGCGGATGTCACCGTGCCGAGATACCCACCACGCGCCTCAGCCAGCGCCCGTGCAGCAGTCCATGTAAACGGCCCGCCGACATTCAGTCGGTACCAATGACCATTGCCGCCCTCGGAGATCTTCCACTGCGTTGGAAACTGGCCAACGACACAAGCCGTGCCCTCCTCGCAGCAATCCGGAATGTTGTTGCCGTTGAAGTCCGGTAGCGAGCCATCGCGGCATTGGCCGTAGTCGACGATGCCGTCGTTGTTGCAGTCGGCGGACCATTCGAAGATGGCTGCACGGATCTGATCGCTGCAAGGGCTCGGATCGTCGGTGAGGTCGTTGAGGGCTACCGTCCAACCAGTACTTTGCTGCGCATAGAGATGGAGCCGATCTTCCGGCACGCCAGAGCAATCGTCGCCACAGCAGTTGATGTTGTCCTGTGGGTCGAGCGGCACGCCGGACAGCCACGTCCAACCGCCGTTCGGTTCAACGGACCCTGGCGCCTGCGAGGCTCCGATCCATGGGCCCAGCTTCGCGAGCGCGTTGATGGACTGCACCTGCCAGAATGATGCGGCCTGCGTTGGTGAGAATGTCGAGCGCACAAATTGCCATTCCGAATCCGACTCACAGCTCACGAGGGCGCCCCCGACTGTCTCCGCCGCCTTCCTAGCCACGGACCATGTCCATCCTGAATCGCGCGAGACCCCCGAGTACCAATGCCCGTTGCCACCATCCTGCACCCGCCACTGCACGGCATCGCCCGAGGCGAGTGAAGTGACCACGCCGCTCGTCATCGCCACCGCTGCCATCGACTTCAGGTTCATCTGGGTTCTCCTCGTGTTTCCACTCTGGGACGCACCGATCAAGCGCGATGCCGCAAGGATCGGGAGGAGAATCCCTAGAAAAAGCAGAAATGCCGCCCGCGCACGAAGAGCTTGCGCAACGGGAGTCGGCGCAGGTCTTTGCGCGCGGAGCGACTGCGC
>CAIOCH010000174.1 GCA_903856525.1 uncultured bacterium
CGGCCTGCGACTTGGCGGCCCCTTCCTTCTCGAGCGCCTTCTGCATGGCGGCCTCGTCCTCGTAGATGCCGATCTTCTCGCCGAACGCGGCGATGATGCCGTCACCCACGCCGAGCAGCGCCCAGCCCGCGATGAGGCCCGCGCACACGGCTTCCTTGGAGTCGACCCACAGCTTCCAGCCGAAGCTGCCGATGGCCTTGTGGTACTTGTTCTCGAAGAAGCTGAAGAGGCACGCGCCCGTGAACATCATCACGGTCGACTCGGGCGGCAGCACCGCGCCGAGGCCGATGCCCACCGCGCTCAGCGGGAAGCGACCCTTGGTGGTGTTGCGCAGCACCTCGAACACGAGCGCCACGAGTGCGCCCACGAGCATCGCCCACGCCGCCGACACGGGAAGCACGCCCCACAGCTTGGCGATGCCGTCCGCGCCCGTCTGCACCAGCGCCGCGCCCGAGGCACCCATGCCCTGGATGACATCCGAGATGGCCGCCCACTGGATGGCACCGGGCACCGGCCACGCGTTGGTCACGTGGTCCTTGACGGCGGTCTCCTCCGATCGGTTGGCCAGGAACAGGATGTAGAAGAGCGGCGTCGACGCCAGCGCGCCCGCCACGATGCCGATGCAGTGGCCGATCGCCTGCTGCCGCGGCTTGGCGCCCAGCATGTAGCCGGGCTTGATGTCCATGAGCAGGTTCGACGCGTTCGACGCGACCTCGGTGGTCACGCCTGCGGTCATGAGGTTGGTGCCGGGGTTGGTGGGCTGGATGGCGCCGAAGGTGAACTGGGTGATCTTCGAGAGCGATCCGGTCGGCGTGGTCGAGGTGAGCGCCGTGGCGTTCGCCGCGATGAGCGTGAGCACGATGATGAGCGGGATCGACAGCGCGCCGAGCAGCGGATCGACGCCGAACCACTCCCAGTTGAGCCAGATGATGACCGCCGACACGATCGGGATGCCGATCACGCTCCACTTGATGGGGAGCTCGATGTCCTTGAGGCAGTCCTCCTTCTTCTCCTTGCGGCCGAAGAGTCCGCCGAAGGCGCCGAGCAGCACCTTGGGCTTGGCGAAGAGGCCCACCATCGACGCGGTGACCATCATCGACACGCCCCACCAGAGGCACCAGGTGTTGATGAGATGGGCGCGGCCGAAGACCGCCTCGGCCATGCTGTAGCTGCCGTCGGGCTGCGCGATCTTGGCGAAGTTCTTGGGCACGATCTCGCCCGCGGAGATCATGAGCGGCGCCACCACCAGGAAGTTCACCACCATGCCGATCATCACGCTCGAGGCGATGCGCATGCCCATGAGTCCGCCCGCGCCGATCATCGAGAGATCGAAGGCGAGCGACACACCGAGGTCCTTGAGCTTCACGCCCGCCAGCGCCGGCGTCCACAGCGAGCTCTTGGCGGCGAGGTCGTAGTACCACGCGTCGAGGTGATCGGGGATCTTCCAGATGGTCTCCTTGGTCTTGGAGAGTCCGAGCAGCTTGATCTGCAGGATGGCCATGTAGCCGCCCGCGACCAGCAGCTGCAGGCCCGCGCCGATCGCCGCTGCGACCGCCAGCGCCTTGGCCTTGAACACGCCCGCATCGACACCCGCGGCATCGGCACCCGCGGCGTTGGCCACGGGCGATCCGTCCTTCATGTGCAGCGTGCCGCCCTTGGGCGCATCGGGGTAGAGCGAATCGAGCACGACCGCGCACGCGCGCCCCTCGGGGAACGGCTGCTGCTCGTCATTGATGAAGCGGCGCTTCATGGGGAACGCCACGAGCACGCCCAGCAGGCTCGCCACCACGTTCCAGATCAGCATCTTGTGCCATTCCATGACCGTGTTGGTCACGAACATGTACGCCATGAGCGCCGAGATGAGCGGCCCCGTCATGTAGCCCGCGGCGGTCGCGATCGACTGCACCGCGTTGTTCTCGAGGATGGTCATGTCCTTCGAGACCTGCGCCCTGGCGAGCGCGCGGAAGATCACGAACGACAGGATCACGCTGGTCACGCCCACGCCGAGCGTCCAGCCCGTCTTGGCGCCGATGTAGAGGTTGGTCGCCGAGAGGACGCCGCCGAGGAGGAATCCCGTGAGCGCCGAGCGGATGGTGAGCTGCGGCATGTTGCCGCGGAACACGTTCTCGAGCCACCAGCGGTCCTTCTGCTCGCGCGTCCAGTTGCGGGTTTGCTCGTCCGTCAGGTGGGGCAGTGCCATGGGGGCGCAATGTAGGGCAAGTGGGGCGTCCGCTCCAATCGCGGAGGGGGTGGCGCGGGCTGGCGGCTACGCTGCCGCCATGGGCCGACGCGACCGGGACGACCAGCCGAAGTGGGGCAAGCGCACGCCGCCCAAGAGCGAGCGGGCGGCTGCGGCCGAGGCGCTCGGCGCCGACGAGCAGCGCCGCCGCGCCGGGCTCTCGAAGTCGGCCGAGGCGTTGCGTGCGCCGCCCGTGCGGCTGCTCGGCGAGAAGTCGCGCTTCGTGGGAGTCGACCTCGGGCTCGCCACGGGCATCGCCATCTACAACCGCGACGGGCGCCTTGAGGCCGTGCGCTCGCGCCACTTCCAGTCGCGCGATGCGCTGCGGGCGGCGGCTGGCAGCATCCTCGACGAGATCCCGCAGGTCCACAGCGTGATCGTCGAGGGCGGCGGCGAGCTCGCCGAGGTGTGGCAGCGTGCCGCCGCGCACCGCGGCATCCACCTGCGCGTGGTGCAGGCCCACGAGTGGCGGGGGCGCTTCTTCTACCCCCGCGAGCACCGCAGCGGTCCCGAGGCCAAGGCCCATGCGCTCAAGATGGCGGCGCAGGTGCTCGAGTGGAGCGAGACCAAGGGCGTGTCGGCCGCATCGCTCGGACACGACGCCGCGGAGGCGATCATGGTCGGCCTCTTCGGCGTCTTCGAGGCAGGATGGACGGCGGAGCTGCCGCGGTTCAGGCGGTAGCGGCGCCGCGCGCGCAGACTGCGAACACGGCGCCGTTCGCCACCCAGGCCTGGGCGCGCATCACGGGGCGCGACTCGAAGGCCACATCGATCTCGAACGCCTCGTCGGCGTCAAAGGGTGCCGTCTCGCAGCGCGCGAACCGCGTCACCCGCAGCGCGCTCCCAAACCAGCCCACCTCGATGCCGTGCGACTTGACGCACGCCTCGCGCGCGCACCAGAGCGCGATCGGCGCCGCCAAGAGCTGCGCGTCGACTGCAGCCAGCAGCGCCCGTTCCTCGGCCGAGACCGCCATGCGCAGCAGCGCCTCGGCGCGATGTGCGTCGAGCTCCTCCACATCCACCCCGATCGCGCGGCAGGCGCGGTTGGTCGACACCGCCGCCACAGCGCGGATGCGCGTGTGCGCGATCGAGAACGCCGGCGCCTCCGCCCACGAGGCCTGCGGCCGGCCACGCTGGTCGCGGAGGACGGGCATGCGGTGCGCCCGCGTGTCGCCCACCTCGGCGAGCGCCGCGTGCACCGCCAGTCGCCCCGCGAGAAACGCATCGCGCCGCGCCGCCGCGCTGAAGCCCTTCGCGAGCTCCCGCTCCGCCTCGTGCAGCCGCGCGGCATCGCGCCCGAGGATCAGTGGCTCGGGCGTGGTGACCTCTGCGAGCACGGTCTCGCCCGCGAGTCCCGCGAGCGCGGCGCGCGTGACCTTCATCATCGCTTGGACGCCTTCCTGCGCGGAGACGGCTTCTCCCTGCGGGGGGCTGGCTTCTCCCTGCGGGGGGCTGGCTTCTCCCCGCGGAGAGCTGGTTTCCCGCCCGCTGCGTCGCTCCTGCGCAGCACCAGCACCACGTCGCCTGCCCGCTTGCGGAACGGCTTCGCGGGGAGCGCCTCGTCGGTGGCGTCGTGGCAGCCGAGCACCTCGAAACCGCCCGCGGCCACGAGGATGTCGCGCAGCATCTCCATGGTGAAGGTGAGCAGGTCGTACTGCTCGGCGATCACGGCAGGCGTGTCCTTCACATTGGCGGTGATGGTGATCTGGCGGATCCGCTCGCAGCGCGTGCGCGGCTGCAACCCGAGGCTCTCGGTGCGCAGCGCCGCAAAACCGCCTCCCTCGATGTCCACGGGCCCGCGCTCGTACACCACCCCGGTGTCGATCGCGTCGCCGTCCTCGCGGAGGGCGAGGCCCACGACGTAGATCCCGCGCGGCGCCAGGCGCATGCGGATCGACGCGAAGTGTTCGGCCACATCCATGTAGTCGGCGAGGTGCCCGAGCGAATTGTCGAGGTTGATCACGCAGTCGAAGTCGGTTCCCAGCTCGTCGGGCGGCCGGCGCATGTCGCCCACCAGCACCTTTGCGCCGCGCTTCGGCAGCCGCTTGGCCGCGAGGGCGATCGCGCTTTCCTCGAGGTCGGATCCCGCGACCTCGGCGCCCGACTGGAGGAAATGGGCCAGCCACAGTCCCGGTCCGCAGGCCGGATCAAGCACGCGCCGCGGCTTTCGGCCGAGGTGCCGCCGCACGACGCGATCGATCGATCCGCGTATCTCCTGGGAGGGGCTGAAGAAGGCGGCGTAGAGCTCGCTGCGCTGGTAGAAGGCGTTCATGGGCGGCGGAGCCTAGCACGATCTCCGCCCTGTATTCGCGGGCCCCTGGTCGGCGGCGCCGCCACGAGGTCACGGGGTCCGCTGCATTGGGTCCTGTCCGGTCCCGTCGCAAGGCAGCGGCCGGTCAACCCGCGTGCCCATGCACCTTCCCTTCGCGCAGGTGGACACCCGCCGGTCGTTTCGCGCCATGTCGCGACGCCGCGGTTGGAATCCGGGTTCTTCAGGCGTTCGTGTGGGCCATCACACACCGACAAGCCTCGTCGCGGCCGGCAGGGTCGGGTACGTCGGCGAGCACCGCGGCGAGGCGAGCTACCCGAAGTGAGGCAAGCCCTGCGCGGGCTACGACCCCGTAGGCGGTGTCCGGCTCGCGGTTCACCGCGTTCCTCGAGGCGGTCGTGATCGACTGGCCGAACGACGCGGCGGAGTCGATGAACCCGCGGACCCAGTGGATCAAGCGGATGGCGAGCGGGTAGCGGAACCGCGAGTGCTTTCGCTATGCGATCGTCTTCCATCTCACCGGGCTGGATCTCCATCCGCGGCCGGTTTCAGCCCACACGATCTCCTGAAGCGCCGGAAATCTGCTGTCAGAAAAGTGCAGCACGGAATCTGACATCAGCCGCATTGGCGCGAACCGCGAGACCCCCCAATCGCACCTTCCATGGCACCTTCGATGACACCTTCGACGGCGCCTGCGAGGGCGCCTGCGATGGCAACTGGATGTGAGTCGCCAGCCAGTTCCCCAACGGCCGCCACGCACCGACGGCCGCCACGCACCGACGGCCTTCGTCCGGGGGGACCCGATCGGCCTCGACCCGAGCGCAGGAACCCCCGAAAGGCAAGGGTCTTCGGGCCTACCTGTGGGAACCCCCACCCTGACAGCCCTCGTCGCAGCCTCCAGGCTTTGGGACGACGTCGGCATCGGCGGGGCGGGCAGCGGCGTGCGGATACCTGAACCGCGAGCGCTTCCACAACGCGATCAGCTTCCATCTCGCCGGGCCGGATCTCCATCCGACGCCGGTCTCAACCCACACGAGTTCCTGAAGCGCAGGGATCCGAATGGCTTTTCATCAATCGAGATCTCGGCGCGGATTGACGAAATCTGCTAGCCTCCCCGTCCAATCGGCAACTCTGGGGATGTTCATGGACGAGAAGAACAACGGGAACGTGCGGCATCCGCGCACAAATCAGCGGACTGGGCCGGGAATGGATGGGACGACGGTTCCGTCGCGTGCATCGACGGATGCTGCGCATGTTTCTCCATTCGGAGCGACCACGGGCTCTGCGACAGGCCCAAGTCACGCGACGAATGGCTCAGAGGATGGCTCATCGAACGGATCATCCAATGCATCATCCGGCTCAACCGGGGAATCCGCCGCCGTGCTCTCGCTCGCGAGCGAGGCGGTGTGGGATGCCCTTCGATCGCCCCTGCGGCTGCAGGTGCTCGAAGCGGTTCGGTCGCGCCCCGGCATCGATGCGCGCGGGCTCGCCGAGGCGCTCGCCACACGGCCACCCAAGCTCTACTACCACCTCAAGATCCTGGTGTCGGCGGGCCTGCTGCGGGAGTCGGATGTCCCCGGCGGCGGTGGCGGCAACGGCTCGCGCAACTCCCGCGGACCGGCCTCCACTGGCTACCACGCGACCCATGACGACCATCCGGATGGCTTCTTCGACGGTCACCCGACGGCAGCCCTGCGCTCGATGAAGCTGGTCCACGGCATCGCCCAGACGGGCATCAAGGCAGCCCTGTCCCCGAGGGCGCCACGCATCGCAGGGAGAGCCTCGACCAAGGGCGGGGGTCCGACCAATGGCGGGGGTCCGACCAAGGGTGGGGGTTCGATCAAGGGCGGGGGGTCGATCACGGGAGGACGCATCGCCACTTCCGACGGTCCCGCTGGTGGTCGAGGTCTCGCCGAGTTCCGCAACGAAGCCCTCGACGCCACCGAGATCGAGACCATCCGGCGTCACATCGAGGCGATTCGGGGCATTCTCACCGCGGCGCGCGCCCGCCGGCGTTCCGCGCGGGAACTCATTCGGGCGACCGCCTTCGTGGGTGTGTGCATCGCGGAACTCGAGCGGGCTGTGCTGCCCGACGGTCCGGTCGGCTCGAACGGTCGGTAGTTCGGGGCGGGGCGATCCTCTGGAAGCCCGCGGCCTGCCGCGATGGCCGATTCTGCATTCCCGACGATCGCGTGGTGATCGGGGTTGCGGGTGCGCAATACGCGGATATAGTTGTCATTGATTCTGTGGAAAGAGCGGAGGGTTACCCCTGTCCGCATCCATCCACGCACGCACGCACGCCACGCGACGGCGCACGCCAGGCCACGCGACGGCGCACGCCAGGCCACGCGACGGCGCACGCCAGGCCACGCGACGGCGCAAGCCAGGCCACGCAACGGCGCAAGCCAGGCCACGGCGCACGTCGACCCCGCACCGCTCACCCGACGGAAGGCAGCAGGACGCATGTACGGAAAGCAGACCGAAACCGCCATCGCCGCCCTCAGTCGCCTCGCCGAGGTGTGGGACGAGGGACGCACCCGCCTGTCCGCAGCGGAGATCGCCGACCAACGCGGCTTGCCACGGGCGATGGTGGCCAAGATCCTCTCGGCGCTCTCGCAGGCCAACCTCGTGAACGGGTCTCCCGGGCCGGGTGGTGGCTACGCCCTCGCGCGCGCGCCGCACTTCATGCGCCTGCGCGAGCCCTACGACCTCTTCGAGCGCGAGGACACCAGCAACAACTGTCCCTTTGGCGGAGGCGTGTGCGGCGTGGGCGATCCGTGCGCCATGCACGACCGACTCAAGGCCATGCAGGGCGCCATCCGCAAGTTGCTCGAGGAGACCACCTTCGAAATCTTCCGCAAGGCGGTGCAGGAGGACGGCCTGCAGCCGGTCGCCAAGGGCGTCAAGCCCGAGCAGCCGCGCGATACCTACCGCGCGCCGCATCCGCGCCGCAAGCCTAGCTGAACGGGCGGATTCGCCACGTCGAACTCAGTGCACGCGGATGCACGCCGCCGCGGCCGTCGCCGTCGTGCGCGCGGCGCCCGCCGTGGCTCCGTGCGCGAGCACCACGCCCATGCGCCGGAAGGGGCGTGTCGTGGGCTTGCCGAACAGCCGCACCTCGACCGATGGCATGGCGCACGCGGCGTCGACACCCGAGTAGCGGGGGGGCAGGTCCGACTCCTGCGTCGCCAGCACCACCGCCGACGCCGTTGGTCCGTGGTAGCGGATCTCCGGAATGGGCAGCCCGAGGATCGCGCGCAGGTGGAGGTCGAACTCCGAGAGATCCTGCGAGCGGAGCGTGACCATGCCCGTGTCGTGCGGGCGCGGCGAGAGCTCGCTGAAGATCACCTCGCTGCCCTTCACGAAGAACTCGACGCCGAAGATGCCCGCGCCGTCCTTGCCCGCGAGGCGCTCCACGACGGCGGCCGCCATCCGTTCGGCCGCGCGCTTGGTCGCCGGCTTCATCGGGCAGGGCATCCACGACTCCTGGTAGTCGCCCCGCTCCTGGCGATGGCCGATCGGCTCGACGAACTTGACGCCACCACCGCGCGCGGCGCGCTCCTTGATAGTGAGCAGCGTGATCTCGTAGTCGAAGTCGATGAACTCCTCCACGATCACGACCTTGCGGTCGCCGCGCATGTTGTCGATGGCGTACCGCCACGCCTTGGCGATGTCGGCCTTGGTTCGCACGACCGACTGGCCCTTGCCCGACGAACTCATCGTGGGCTTCACCACGCAGGGAAGGCCCGTGCCGCCCTTGGAGAGAACCGCGTCCGCGAGCTCCTGTGCGCTCGCCGCGTAGGCGTAGCGCGCGGTGCGCAGCCCGAGTTCCTTGGCGGCGAGGTCGCGGATCGCGTCGCGGTTCATGGTCATGTGCGCGGCGAAGGCGCTGGGAACCACCGAGTGGCCCGCCTGCTCGAGCTTGAGCAGCTCGCTGGTGCGGATCGCCTCGATCTCGGGCACGATGAAGTCGGGCCTGTGGCGCCGCACGCAGCGGGCGAGCGCCGCGCCGTCGAGCATGTCGATCACCTCGTGCCCATCGGCCACCTGCATCGCGGGCGCATCGGCGTACCGGTCCACCGCGATCACGCGGCAGCCGAGTCGCTTGGCGCTGATGACGAACTCCTTGCCGAGCTCGCCGGAGCCGAGCAGGAGGATCTTCGCGGGTGCGGCGGCGGTTGCCCCCTTGGGCCTTCGGGACTTCGATGACTTCGGGGACTTCTTGGCCTTCGTGCTTGGGGTCTTGGATGTCATGTCGTGCTCGCTTCCTCGCGCGATTCCGCGGACTTCTCATCCACCTCGACGGGCGGCAGCCTCGGCGGGTGCTTCTCGTGATAGGCCCTCATCGCCCGCTCGAAGTCGCGCACGAACTGCTCGGTGGTCTTCTCATCGAGCGCCCGCCCGTAGCGCACCACGCGGTTGCCCACGGGAAAGTCGACCCACATGCGCACCGTCCGCAGACGGTTCTCCGCGGGCTCGTCGACATCCACCTGGATGACC
>CAIOCH010000175.1 GCA_903856525.1 uncultured bacterium
AGCAATCACTTCGCCAACGCGTTCAGCGTCCACTTCAACCAGTCCATCTTCGACTGCAATGCCAACGGCATCGACGACCCGCTCGACATCACCAGCGGCGCGGCTACGGACTGCAACTCGAACGGTCGGCCGGACTCGTGCGACCTCGCCTTTGGCCTGAGCCAAGACTCCGACGGCGACGGCCTGCTCAACGAGTGCGAGCCGACACTCGTCTCTGTCACCCCGAGCACCCTGCCCGCCTTCCTCGGCGGCACCGTCACCGTCCGCGGCACCAACATCCCCGACGGCGTCGTCCGCCTCGACCTCGGCGGCACGCCGCTGCCGTTCACGATGACCAACGGTGTTGGCACCGTCCCCATCCCGCCGCTGACCGCCGCATCCAGCGCGGACATCACCGTCGGCGGCACTCTGGCGTTCCTCGGGCCCAACGGCCCTGAAGTCACCGGCGCCACGCCGGCGGTCTTCACGTGGGATGTGCCCGAAATCACCGGCGCCACCCCTGGCAGCGCGCCCTACGACCAAGCCACCGGCGTGGCCTTCACCTTGGAGGACTCGACGCTCGTCACGGCCAGCGGTACGGCCACCTTTGGCAGCGCCGCGCCGCAGGCGGCGTACCTGGTCACGGCGAACGGCCATCGCAAGGTCATCACCACCGCGCCGCCGCAAGCCGCGCCCGGGCCGGTCAGCGTGTTGCTGCGCTTTGGCAACGAGCTGACGCTCGCCGACCGCGGCTTCGTCTACCTCGGCCCTGGCATCACGAACACCAGCGTGTCGAATGGCTGGCAGGCGGGCGGCGAGCCGCTGACCTTGGAGCTGGTCGACTTTGTGCCGGGCGTGCCGATCGAGGTGCGCATCGGCACAGGCACGACCACGGGCACGCCGAGCGGTTTGTTGACCGCGTCGACGCTGACCGTGACCACGCCCTACACGGCCACGGCCGGCGTGGTGGATGTGGAGCTTGTCCAAAACGCTGGACAGCCGAACGAGAAGCGCGTGCTCTCGCCGGGCGCGTGGCTCGCCGATGCGCCGCAAGTGCTCGCGGCCACGCCGGCCAATGCGTACCAAGGCGGCGGCGATGCGGTGTCGGTCGCGGTCGCGGGTTTCGTGCCCGGGGCGGCGGCGCGCGTCGAGATCGGCTCGAGCGCGCTCGGCTATGTCGGCGTCGATGCGGTCGTCAGCGGGACGCTCGACGCGGCGACTGTGGGCTTCACCATGCCGCTGGCGCCCTTTGCCGGAGCGTGCGATGTGATCGTCACGCAACAAGCCGGCACGCCGAACGAGCTGCGCGGCGTGGCTGCGGGCGCGTTCACGGTGGTCGGGGCCAGCATCGCGGGCCTGTCGCCGACGAGCGGACCGCTGGAGGGCGGCACGACGGTGGTGGTCCAGACCAGCGGCTTCCAAGAGGGCACGCCGGCGCAGGTGACCGTGGGTGGTTCGGTGGTGCCGGGCACGGTGGTTGGGTTTGGCGCGAGCCAGACGGTGACCTTCCGCACGGTGCTGGCCGCCGCCAGCGGCGCGAGCGATGTGATCATCAACCAGGGCGTGTTCAACGCTGTCCTGCCCGGCGGGTTCGCGTTCGACGCGCCGCGGATCATCGGGTTCTGCACGCCCAAGGTGACGGGCGCCGGCACGACGCCGGTGATCGGCTGGAGCGGCGCGCCCTCGGTGACGACGGGCGATTTCGCGATCACGCTGTCGAATGCGCTGCCGAACAAGACGGCGCAGTATTTCTACGGCAGCTCGAGCAACAATTTTGCGCCGTTCTTCGGCGGCACGCTGTGCGTGGCCGTCAATGTGACGCGCGGCCCGATGTCGAACACGAACGCCAGTTCGTCCGCCAGCGTGCCGTTCCCGGTGCTGCCGAGCCTCGTAGGCGCGAAGCGGTACTTCCAATGGTGGTTCCGCGACCCGCTGGACCCGGCCGGGTTCGGGCGCGGGTTGTCGGCGGGGCTTGAGGTCGAGTTTTACAACTGAGTGGTGTCAGGAGGAATTGACATGAAGCAGGTAGCAATCTTGGTGAGCGGCGCGGCGTGCGCGTTGGTGTTCGGTGCGTCGCTGGCGAGCGCGCAGCAGGTGATGTGGAAGGACAACCCGATCACGGGGAAGGTGGTGGGGTTGACGTACGGGACGAGCGGCTGGAACGCCGCCGAGGCGCAGGCTGTCGCTTACGGTGGGCACCTAGTTGCGATTCGCAGCGCGACAGAAAATCAATGGCTTCGTGATCAATTCAGTGCGATATGGTCTATCGGCCCATGGAGCAATGGCTCTGGAGGTCCATGGATCGGATTAAATGATGTTCAAGCTGAAGGCGTATGGCAGTGGATTGGACATGAGCCTCTTGGGTACTCGATCTGGAACCCCGGCGAACCGAACAATGCGAATGGCATCGAAGATTGGGGCCATTATTTGAGCAATGGCTCTGGATGGAATTGGAATGATGCGCCGCAAGGCGAGTCATTTCGCGCCTTGATTGAT
>CAIOCH010000176.1 GCA_903856525.1 uncultured bacterium
CGAGGAATCCGACGAGGAATCCGACGGGGAATCCGTCGGGGAATCCGACGGGACTCCGGGCTGGAATGAATGTGTTGCGTGGGCCCGCCCGCAGTTCCGGACCTCCGTTGGACGGAGCGGCGCGCGCGTGGCACACGGAGGTACGCCGCAGCCGGGCGCTGGTTCGCGCGGGCGGCGAAAATCCTGCGAATCGCAGCTACACCCGCGTTCCGCGCGAGAAGTGGTCGAGCGCCACCGCCGCGCTCACAGCGACGTTGAGGCTATCGACCCCGGGCGCCATCGGGATGCGCACCACATGCTGCGCGCAGGCGCGCACGGCCTCGCTCACGCCCTTCGACTCGTGTCCCACGACGAGCGCGCACGCGCGCGGCGGCGCCACCTCGCGCAGCGGCAGCGACGACTGGATGGCGGTGGCCACGATGTCGAGCCCGAAGCGCTCGCGCAGGCGCACGAGGTCGCCAGGCCACTCGACCGCGCGCACGGCGGGCACGCGCAGCGCGTTGCCCGTCGACACGCGCAGGCTCTTGCGGTAGAGCGGATCGTGGCAGCTCGGGCTGAGCAGCACGAGATCGGCCGCGAACGCCGCCGCGATGCGGAACAGCTGGCCGATGTTGTCGATGTTGGTGATGTCCTCGCACACCAGCACCGTGCGCGGCGGCTGCGCGGGCGCGTAGGCATCGGGCGCGACCGGCTCGAACGCCGCGCGTTCGGCCACCGCCAGTACGCCGCGGTGGAGGTCGATGCCCGTGAGCGCTGCGAGCACCTCGTCGGATGCCGTGTAGATCGGTGCGGCGCACCCGTGCTCCGCCAGCAGCGCCTCGACCCGCGCCAGCATGCGCTGGCTCGCGACCACCGAGTGGATCGCCGCCGCGCGCAGCAGCATCGCCTCGAGCACGATGATGGTCTCGCCCACGAACAGCCCCGTGCGCGCCGCCAACTCGCGCTCGCGGATGTCGGCGTACGGTGCCACGCGGGGATCGGCGTGATCGGTGATGGTGATGATGCGCGCGCCGCTGTCCACACGCTGATTGTCCATGATTTGACGGGCGTGCGCGCGGGAACGGTTGGGTACACTCGCGTCATGCAGGTCGATGGCATCGATCCGGCCGAACCCGACGAGCACGCGGACCCGCAGGGTCGCGGGTACGGTCATCCGCCGTCGATCGAGCCGTCGCCGCTCGAGGATGTGCGCGCCGAGGACGCCGTCATCGACGCCAACGAGCCCACGCCCGAGGACGAGCGCGTGGAGGAGCTCCTCGAGGCGCCGAGTTTCGATGTGCCCGAGCTCGCCGAGGCCGTGGAGCAGCAGGAGGCGCCCGACGCCGCCGAGACCCTCGAGCAGATCGGCGAGGAGGCCGCGGTCGAGGTCATCGAGGAGATGGAGACGGAGAGCGCCGCCGATGCGCTGGCGCACATGCATCCGTCGCTCGCGGTGAGTGTGCTCGAGGACCTCGTGAGCGAGGACCCCGAGTACGCCGGCAAGCTCATCGAGGAGATGGCGCCCGACGACGCCACCGACCTCCTGCAGAACCTGCCCGACGAGTCGCGCGACCGTCTGCTGGGCACGCTCGGCAAGGTCGAGGCCGTGAAGTTCCGCCGTCTGCTCGAGTATCCCGAGCGCAGCGCGGGCGGCATGATGACCACCGACTACCTCGCCGTGCGCGACTCGATGACCGTGCGCGAGGCCACCGAGGCCATCCGCCGCGCCGCGAGCCTGGGCGAGGACTGGCTCTACGTGTTCGTGGTCGACTGGCGCGGTCGCCTGCAGGGCCGCGCGACCATGCGGGCGCTGCTGCTCGCCGATCCCTCGCAGCGGGTGATGCAGATCTCCGAGAAGCAGGTCGACGCGGTCAAGCCCGATCTCGACCGCGACGACGTGGCGCGCGAGTTCGAGAAGTACGACTACCTCGTGCTGCCCGTGGTCGACGAAGAGGACCGCATGCTCGGCGTGATCACCGTCGACGACGTCGTCGACGTCATCCGCCAGGAAGGCACCGAGGACGCCCAGGCCATGGTGGGTGCGGGTCGCGAGGAGGCGGTCTTCTCATCGATCGCCGACAAGCTGCGCGGGCGCCTGCCGTGGCTCTTCGTC
>CAIOCH010000177.1 GCA_903856525.1 uncultured bacterium
CATCGCATTGAAAATGCGAGTGTCCCCGGTTCAAGTCCGGGAGTTGGCATGCGCGAAGACCCGCTTTCAGGCGGGTCTTCGTCTTTTTCGCGGCGGCATTGTCCGTGAACGTTCGTCATCCGCCTCGACTCGTCGGTCGGATGTGCCCGTGCGGGCGTTACGCGAGCTGCTCGCCCACCAGTCGCAGCGGCAGGGGACGACCGAGATGCTCGCGGCGGATCTCCAGGCGGCCTGCAGCACGCTCCTGCTCCAGCGTGCCGAGCAGTTCCTCCACGATCCAAAGCCGGATGGGGCGCGAGCCGTCGTACCCGACCAGTCCGCCCGAACCGCCGCGCGAAATCTTCTCCAACTGGCTCCAGTAGCGGCGCGTCCACGTGAGGGCCGCGGACTCGGGCAACCGGCCGAAGGCTGCACGCGTCATCGACGGCTCCGCGAAGATCCACAGCTCGTTCCATGCATTGGCACGGCCGAGACAGCACGCGGTCGCCACCGAGAGGTCGGCCACGCACACCACGGGCTTCAGCAGCACCCCGCGGGAGATGCGCTCGGCGACGAGCGCATGGGCGTGGGCGGCCACATCGTCGCCACTCACGCGGTACCGCGCGGCAAGAGGCGCTGCATCGCGGAAGAACGCGCGGAGCAGGTTCGATCGGTACGTGGCCCAGTCGCTGGTGAGGCTGGCGACCGCCGCATCCTCCGCCGCACGGCGCGCAGCCAGCCGCGCAGTTGGCCGCACCGCGGGCGCCGCAGTGTGCGACGCGAGGGACGACTTCACGAAGGAAGACTTCGCGCGCGGGAAATCCGCTCGTTCGACGCGGGCGCCCACATCTCGCGCGCACGGATCCTCATGTCGATCGTCCTTCATCAATCAGGCCCTCGTCCATCGCACGGATGGAGTCGTCGCAATGTAGCGGTGCGTGCGTCCGCTGCAGCATGGCGGTGGCAATTCGCGTGGAATTTCCGTTACCGCCCTGATGGCGGACCTCATGCGCGCTGCACGGCGATGGCGCCGAGAAGCGATGGTCGGATATCGCGCAGCGCTCCGAACTTCCCGCGCCACGCATCGAACGCGGCCCGATCGAGCGTCAGTGCCGCCACGCCGCACCCACCACTTGCCTCTTGCATCCGGACTCCATGCATGTCGATCGCCACGGAGCCGCCTGCATATGCATTGGTCGGATCGCTTCCGCAGCGATTGGCCGCGATGACGCACGACTGGTTCTCGACCGCGCGCGCCAGCAGGAGCGACCGCCAGTGCTCGTGCCGGACCTCGGGCCACGAGGAACTGACGGCAAACACCTCCGCGCCCGACATTGCGGCGATGCGCCACAACTCGGGAAATCGCAGGTCGTAACACACCAGCGGGCACACGACCGCCGTGCCGATATCCACGAGCAGGAGTTCGGTCCCCGCCTCGAACGAGTCCCTCTCGCTCGGAAACAGGAAGTTCTTCCGATAGGTTCCGCGCACCGAACCGTCGGGTCCGATCACCACGGCGCTGTTCGACCAGCGCCCCGACGAACGTC
>CAIOCH010000178.1 GCA_903856525.1 uncultured bacterium
CATCCCAGTTGGCGCCGGGCGCGACCGAGTACTTGGCGTACCAGTTGCCGTTGCCACCGGCAGCCACCTCGAACCGATGCACGCCCTCGAGCGCGAGCTGCACCTGGAACTCGCTGATCGTCATCGTGCCCGTGCCCACATCGGCCTCGCTGTAGCCGCCGAGGATGATGGAGTACTGGCGACCTGCCACGACTTCGGCCGCGAGGACGCTGGTGAACACCGAGCAGCCGTCGCCATCGTCGTTGCAGGCGATCACGGTGTTGGCCGCGCAGCCGTCGAGCACGGCGATCCGTGTGTCGAAGTTGGCGATGTTGCAGGTCGAGAGGGTGTAGCGGCCGCTGACCGCGGGTGTCCACGCGTACACGGTGTAGTTGTGGATGGTGTCGTTGCCGAACGGACCGGGGTCGCAGAAGCCCGTCAGATCAAGGTCGCGCGTGGCAGTGGTGGTATCGATGGCGACCGATTCGCCCTTCACGGGCGTTGCTCCAGAGCAGATGCAGCCGATGCTCAGCAGGATGGCCTCGCACTTCGCGTCCCACGCCACATCGCAGCAGAGCGGGTTGATGGCGCAGACCTGCTCGCAGCAACCTGCCTCGATTCCCGCATCGATGCAGGCATTCTGGGCCAGGGTGGCGGGGGTGACGGCGAGTGCGGCTGCGGCAACGGACAGGCCGCGGAGCGGGCGGAAGCGGTCGAGCATCGAGGGTTCTCCGGAGGGAAGGCGCACGCGCATGCGGCGCGAGGTGAACCTAACCCGATTCGGGTGCGAGTCACGGCGTTCGCGACCACTTCGCGGCAAGAACCGAGCTGGTGCGCGAGGCGCCAACGACAACGGGAGGCGCCGAGTGGGCGCCTCCCGTGAGGTCGTGCAGCGAATGGAGTTCGCAAGTTGCGGCCGTGGCGCTACTTGTCCGCGTCGGGCAGGCCCATGCCGCTGCGGTCAGGCCCCGCAGGCTTGGGGGTGGGCTTGTGGCCGCGCGTACGGATCTGCTCGAGCAGTACCTCGACAGCCTTCTCGAGCTGCGGGTCGCCGCCGCCGCGCATCTTCGCGGGGTCATCGATCACCTCGATGGTGGGATCGATGCCGTGGCCCTCGACGCCCCACGTGCCGTCGGTCTCGTAGAAACCGAACGTCGGGACGCTGATCGAACCTCCGTCCATGAGCCCTGGATTGCCGGAGATGCCCACGAGGCCACCCCAGGTGCGGGTACCGATGACCTCGCCCAGCTTGTTGTGCTTGAAGAGCCAGGGGAACATGTCGCCACCCGAACCCGCGAGGCCGTTGATCAGCATCGCCTTCGGGCCGCGGTGTCCATCCGGCGGCCACGCCCACTCGCGCGCGTCGCGGCGCGCCCAGTAGTTGGTGATCGGGCGGTTGAGCAGCTCGATGAAGCGCGTCGGGATCTGCCCGCCGCCATTCCACCGGTCGTCGACCAGCAGCGCCGGCTTCATGCGCTGGCCGTAGAACTGGCGCACCAGCTCGGTCTGGCCGTCGACGCCCGTGTTGGGCACATAGATGTAGCCCACCTGGCCGTTGGAAAGCTCCTCCACGCGGCGGCGCTTGGACTCGACCCAATCGCGGTAGCGCAGGCTGTCTTCGCTGGCGATCGGGGTGACGACGATGTCCTTCGCGTCCTTGTCGGCCGAGGGCTTCTTGGAGACGGTGATCACCGTCGACTTGCCCGCGAGACCGAGGAACGGCTTCCAAGGATTACTGCGACCGTCGACGGGCACGCCGTTGATGGCGAGGAGATAGTCGCCCTCGCTCACGCCGAGCCCCTGCGCAGCGAGCGGCGAGCGCGCATCGGTGTCCCACGCACCGCCGCCGACGAAGCGCGCGATGCGCCAGGCGTTGGCAGGAGTGCCGTCGTCGTTGCGCACGGCCTCGAAGTCGACGCCGAGCAGACCGACCGAGCGGCTGGGCACGCTCTCCACATCGCCCGGCCCCTGCAGGTAGGCGTGTCCGACATTGAGCTCGGAGATCATCTCGCTGATGAGGTAGTTGAGGTCCTCGCGCGTGACCACCGCAGGGAGCATGGCTTCGTACTTTGCGCGGATCGCGGGCCAATCGACGCCGTGCATGTTGGCGTCGTAGAAATAGTCGCGCATGATGCGCCACGCGTCGGCGAGGATCTGCGCGCGCTCGTGGCGCGGGTGGACCTCGACGAACATGGGGCTGGCGACGATCGGCTTGGGCGCGGCACCCGCACCCGAGCCTGCGATCGATGCGCCGCCGCGGCCCGGCATGAGGAGCTTCTTGCCGTCGGCGGAGACCTCGAAGCGCGTACCGGTCGCGCCGGTCTTCTCACTGAGCGTGCGCTCGGTGAGATCGAAGATGCGCACGCTGCCGTCGCGGCCGAAGAGGAGCTCGTTGCGGTCATTGAAGCCGAGCGAACCGTACTGTCCAGCGGGCGAGGGGAGCTGGATCGCCCGCGCCTCGAAGCCGTCGAGGTCGATCTGAACGGACTTCTTCTCGTCCTTCTTCGGCTCGTCCTTCTTGGCGTCGTCGGCTGCTTCGGGCTTGACGCGCATTCCCGAGACCGGCGAGGTCACGGGGCCCTGCTCGCCCTGCGCCGTGGCGCTGCCGCGGATCGCATCACCCTCGACGGTGAGGTCGAGCTCGAACGACATGGTGCCGACCTTGCCGGTGAGCTTGAGGGCGCCGCTCGCGGAGTCGAAGGTGCCGGTGACATCACCCGTTCCCATGCGGGAACTCGCGGTGCCCTTGACGGCGCCGTCGGTGACGGTGAGTTCCATGGAGAACTCCATGGACTCCTCGCCCATCTGCACGGTGCACTTCCAGCGGCCAGCAGCGCCCGTGGCGGCGGGGGCTGCTGGCTTGTCGCCGTCCTGTGCGCGCATCGCGTCGTCGGAACCGAACTCGACGGAGAACTCGGGCTCGGCGCTGCGGCGGCGACGGCCACCACCCGCCGGCGGAGCGCCCTGCGGGGGACCGCCTGCGCCGGGCGCTGCGGCAGGGGCGCCACCGCCTGACGGGCGGCCGTCGTCCTTCTGGCCCTCCTCGTCGCTGGTCGGCAGCCAGCCGAGCTTCATGTCCTTGCGGAGCGGCACGGCGACGAGCACCGTGGAGTTGTTGTAGATCCAGGTCGTGTCGAACTCGCCGTACGCCGGATTGAAGTTGCGCTGGCTGGTGAAGGCCAGCCAGTCGCCCTTGCGGTCGAAGACGGGCTCGGAGTCGTTGAAGAAACCGCTCGTGAGCTGGTGCGTGGCCTTCGCGGGCTCCGTAGCCGCGTTCTCCGCCTTCGTGTCGAAGACATACACCGCCTCGAGCTGCGTCGTGTCGCAGGAGCGCGACCAGGCGATCCAGCGCGAGTCATGCGAGAACGAGATCGACACGGGGCGCGGCGCCTCGGGATTGGTGTCGATGCGGGTCGTCGCTCCGTCCTCGAGGCGCACAAGATCGATGTTGCCGGCCTTGTCCTGCAGCACGACCGCCTTGGAGTCAGGCGCCCACGTGATCGCGGTGCGGAAGGCCGCGCCACCCTTGGTGATGCGGGTGGGCTCGGACATTTCCGCGCCGCCCTTGCCGTCGGCGGGCATCGTGTACAGCTCGTACTCGCCCGATGCATCGCTGAAGAAGGCGATCAACTTGCCATCGGGGCTCCAGGAAGGGCTGCGCTCGAACACGCCGTCGGTGCGGGTCATGTTGCGCGGCGTGCCGTTCTCGGCGGGCGCCGACCAGATGTCGCCACGGCTACCCACGGCCACGCGCTTGCCGCTCGGAGAGATCGACGCGCCCTGGATGTTCTCCGCGGCATCGACGGTGGCCACGCGCAGCGTGTCGCGGTCGCCGGGCACCGTGATCTCAACTGGGACAGCCAAGCCAGACGAGAGGTTCACCCGGTGGATGCGGTCGCCGTGCTGGACGACCATCTCGGCGGGCGAGCCGTCGTCCGGGCCGATGGCGGGCCACTTGACGTCATGGGTCGTGAACTTGGTGACCTGGCTTGCCTGTCCAGTCTCGACGTCGTAGCTGAACACGTTGAGCACGTTGCCTTGCTCGGGGCAGTTGTCGGACAGGTAGTAGACCTTGCGGCCGTTCCACATGGGGAGCGTGTCGGTGCCCTCCCAGTCTGTGATGCGACGCGACTCTCCCGACTTGAGGTTGACGAGCCACACATCGGTGGCCATGCCGCCGCGATAGCGCTTCCAGGTGCGGTTGTCGGTGGAGTGCGGCGTGTAGGCCAGCCATTCGCCCGTGCGGTCGATCGAGCCGTTGGCTCCATAGGGGACAGGCAGCTTCTCAGGCAGCCCGCCCTCGACGGGCACGGTGTAGAGCTTCTGCGCGCGCGAGAGGCCCTCGAGCGCCGAGGTCATGAAGACGAGTCCCTTGCCATCGGGCGTCCAGTCGCAGAGGCCTTCGGGTGCGGGATGGTGGGTGACGCGCTGGGGAATGCCGCCCGCAACCGGCAGCGTGTAGAGATCGAGCGCCTGGTCGTAGTTCGCGCGGAAGGCGATCGACCGGCCATCGGGCGAGAAGCGGGGCGACCCTTCGAAACCCGGGGGGCTCGCCACGGGCGTGGCCACGCCGCCTTGCTTGGGCACGATCCAGAGGTCGTTGCCGTAGACAAAGACGATGTCGGTCTTGGAGATGTCGGGGTAGCGGCAGAGTCCGCTGGTGAGGTCGGCCTCGGGGGCCGCCGTCAGAAGCGCGGCCGTGAGTGCGGGCGCGCACACGCAGGCAAGGAGGGTTGACATGGGGCGAAATGGTAGGAAATGCCGCCCGCGGGTTGCGGGGGCAGCGCAGGTGCGTTGTTGAAATCGCGCGAAAATCAACAGCCCGCCGCGGCACGCGGCAGGGGCGTCACGGCTTGGCGAGCAACGCGATCTGGCGGGCGCTCACCACCACGCCGCCCGGCTTCTCCACGGTGATGGCGAACATCACGGGCTTCTCGACCGACAGACGTGCCTTGACCGGGATCACCACCCGCCCGCGCTCCGTCACGTCGAACACGCCGCCATCGACGGGGTAGCGCTCGTCGCGGCCCGCGTCGAAGATCCAGAGCTGGTACTGCTCGACGGACGGGTCGTTGACCGCGAGGCCCTCGATCTCCAGGAGCCCGTCTTCGGAGTCGGGATCGAAGTATGCCTCGCCCCGCACCGAGCCCACGACGTGGGGGTCGCTGGTGGCAACCCACGGCCAGTGCACGGCGCGGGGGCGTGCGCGGATGAACGCGACCGGGTCGCGCTCGACGGGGCGCGCGCCGTCCCGCCGACCATCGTCGGACCGCAGCACGAGCAGTGTCGCCACGGCGCCCAGTGCCACCCCCGCCGCCACGGCGAGCGGCGTGCGCAGGGACATCACTGCACGCATGGCGACCGGGTGCACGACCGTTGGCGCAGTCTCGGCCTGCGGCTCCACGGCCATCGCCTCGAGGCGGGCGCGGAGGGACGCAGGTGGTTCGGTGGCGCCGCGCCGCAGGATCTCCGCCACGGCCACTTCGGCGGCCGCGAGTTCGAATGCCTCGGTCTCCGCGGCGAGGTCCATGCCGAGCGACTGGGCGAGCCGCTCCTCCTCCCACGTCCACGGTTCGCCCGTGAGGGCGCACTCGGCGGCGCGCTCGCGAAGATCGTCGACGGACCGCGAAGCGGGGCGGTGGGTGGGATCACGACCGGGACCGTTCATCGTGTCCCCTCCGCGCTGTCCTCGAGGCGGGCGCGATCCTCGGGCGAGAGCACGCCCTGCTGCTCGAGGATCTGGCGGATCTTGATGAGGCCGCGCCGCGCGTGCGTCTTGACTGTCCCAAGCGGCATGCCCGTGGCGGTGGCGATCTGCTCATGCGAGCATCCATGGTGAATCGCCAGCTGCAGCACCTGCTGCTGCTCAGGGCGGAGCTGCTCAAAGGCGCGCTGCGCGAGCCGCTGCTGCTCGCCGCGCTCAGTGTCGTCCACGCGCTCGCGCGAGTCGGCCACGGTCTCGGCGATCTGCGGCACCTCGGGGCGGCGCATCTTGCGGCGGCCGCGGTCGATGAGGCGGCGTCGCGCGATCATGGCCACGAACGTGGTCTCGCTGGCGATCGACGCATCGAAACGCGGGGCGCTCTTCCAGAGGTCGATGAAGATCTCCTGCACCGCGTCCTCCGCGTCGGAGGGACTCGTGCAGAGACGCCGCGCGAGGCTCCACACGAGGCCGCTGAAGCGCGCAATGCACTCGTTGGGCGCAGCGGGATCGCCCGCGGCCACGCGCTCGAGGATGGATGGCTCTTCGGTCACTCGGGAACCGTCCTGCGGAACTGGGCGGCGAGTGTAGCGCACGCCGACCATCAGTCGGTGCGCTCCGTGGCCAGGCTGGCCGCGAGGTCCTTGAGCTCGAGCGAGACGCGGTCGGCCGAGGATCGGATATTGGCGATGCTGACGGCCAGCTTCTCGCCCACGGGAGCCGCGGGTCCGACCGCCTGGGCGTTCAGGTTCACCTCGAGGAAGACGCGGAGGTCCTTCAGTTCGCGCGCCAGCACATCGGTGGACGCCAGGAGATTGCTCAGCTCGACCTTCATGTCGGCCAGCTGGCGCTCGATGGCCTCGCGACGCATGAGCATGGCGGCCCGCAGGTCGGTGTTGGCCACATCCTCGCGCACCGCGGAGTAGGTCTCGAGATACGCGAGCGTGGCCTCCTCCACCCCGACCACCGAGCGCTTGACCGAGTCGATGGCCGCGGTGTAGCGGTCGACCGACTCGACGAACGCCTTGTACCCCGGTTTGAGCTTGGCATCGGGAGCAAACAGCGGATCGAGGCTCGCCTTCGTCGCCTCCGCTGCCGCGCGCAGCCGCGCGACCGTCTCCGTCGCCGCGGTCATGCTGGCAGCCGCATCGTCACCCTTGGTGTACGGCGCGACCTTGCACGCCGGGAGCGCGCAGGCGGAAACAACGAACAGGATGGCCATCAACAGTGTGCGCATAGGGACCCCTCACTCTACGGCCGCACCCGCGACCACCCACCCCGTCCCCCGTCACCAGAGGGAGCGGCCGCAGCCGCGACCGCCCATTCCACGGGAGCGGCCGCAGCCGCGACCGCCTAGGCACGGCGGCTGCAAAAGAACGCAAGCCCCGCGTGGTGACCACGCGGGGCTCGCAGGAGGAGCGAAGCGATGAAGAGTCAGATCAACCGATATCGTCGATCAGGCGGTTGAGCGCGATCGAGAGCTTCTCATCGGTGTCGTAGTTGCCGTTGGCGATGGCGGCACGGGCTGCGGCCACCCTGTCCTCGCGGACGGCGGGGAGGCGGTTCATTTCATCGAGCCAGCGAGCGACCTCGGAAACCTCGACGCGGTCGGCGGAGCCGGAGCGGGAGGGTGCGATGACATCAGCCACCCGGCGAGCGCCGAGATCGGTCGAGGTGCGAACCGTGCTGATGGCGGGATTCGAGATACCCGCGCTGTACGTTGAGCCTACGTTTGCAATGTCCGGCATGAGCCAAACTCCTTCCGCTACTTCACGGGACATGCGAAGCGAGTCCCTCGCTGCGCCTGTTCCCGCACGACGCCAAACCATCCTGGTTCTTGTCTGTGGGTTGAAGTCTCGAACCACGCGATGTCGAGACTTGCATCCTGCCCGCCCCCTTCATCGGATGGGTGCTCTGAAAAACTTGAGCACTTGCCTCCGGAGGCGCATTTCCACAAGTGTCGACAACAAAGAGACTTACGGATCCATTGGTTCCGCGGCGAGCTCGCCGAGGCGCACCACTTGCAGGCGGTCGGTAAATGAGCCGCTGCGACTCGTCCATGACACGCATTATTAGGCAGGTATAAAACGAAAGATGCAAATCATGCCACAGATCACGCAGATTCTTCCGATTGGGCGCAAGTTGCTGCTGTCCGTGGCGGCGACGGTGGCGTTGATGGCCTGCGGTGACGGCCCGACGCAGACACAGAAGAAGAGCGTGTCGGCAACGCGGTCGAGCGAGGGCGCGGGTGTCGATCTCGTCGATCCCTCGGACGATGTGATGGGCGATGCCAGTGCGAGGTCGGGCGTGCAGTCGATGGGCTCCAGCGCAGGACAGTCGCCGCGCGGGGCAGGGTCGACCGCAGCATCCCGGAGTCCAGCCGCGGGCGGTTCGCGCGACGGTCGCTGGTCGGTCATCCTCGCCACCTTTTCGGGTGCGGACCACACGGGCAAGGCGACGGCATTCCGCCAGCAGCTGGTGTCGCAGTACCCCGAGCTGCGCGATGCGGCGGTGCGCCGCCTAGGCCAGGGGTCGGCGCTCGTGGTGGGTCGATTCGAGTCGGCGAGCGATGCTTCCGCGCAGGCCGAGCTCAAGCGGGTCAAGGCCATCGAGCGCAACGGACAGAAGCCATTCGCGGGGGCGATGCTGCTGCGGACGGCGTCGGATGCGCTGAGCGGACCGCCCCAGCCGCATGACCTGCGCACGCTGCGGGCGAAGTTCCCCAATGTGCGGCCGCTGTTCAGCCTGCAGGTGGCGGCGTGGGCCACGTTGGGCGACAAGAAGTCGAGCTACGACGACATGCGCGCCGCCGCGGAGAAGTACTGCGCCGAATTGCGCGCCAAGGGGCACGAGTCGTGGTTCCTGCACGATGAGGACACCGAGACCAGCATCGTGACCGTGGGCCACTTCGATCGCCGCGCGTACGACCCGAAGTCGACGCTGTTTGCGCCCGAGGTGGAGGACATGATGCGCGCATTCCCAGCGAACCTGGTCAACGGCGAGCCACTGCTCATTCCGATCGATCCGCGCAACCCATCGGGCAAGACCAAGCCGCAGCCGTGCCGTCTGGTGGAAGTTCCAGGCGTGTGATGGGTGATCGTGCGTGCGGCTCTTGCCACGGGGTCGGTCTTTCGCGCGGCGGGTTTTTGCGCCCGCGCTGATGCACGGTTTCTGACATTTCGCGCCCGTTGCGCGCGATGGAACACCTACCTCCGCCGCTTCTCCTGGCGGATGGCGATGGGCACATAGCCCACCTCGAGACCTGCTGGCGGTGTCACGATCAGTGCGGGGTCGAGCTCCGCCAGTGTGCCCGTCGTGGGCGGCGGCAGGTACTCGCGCTCACGCGTCCAGGCGCGGTGGATCATTTCCACGCGCCGCTGCGCCTCCGCACGCTCGGCATCGGTGAGATCGGCCTGCAGCATCGCGGGCTGGTCGGCAAAGCGGTACCACGCGTAGGTGAGCGTGCTGCCGTCGCCGAGCTCGATGGTGAACGGACCCGCGGCAGGACCAGGCTTGGCAAACGGCGTACCGTCGCCCTTCGCCGTCTCGCGCGCGGGCTGCGGCCGCTCGCGCGGTGTCTCGAAGCGCAGTCCGGGGAGGCGTGATGCGGCCGGCACCTGCGCTGCATCCACCACCGACCAGCGCGGCTTCCGACCCTCGCGCGCATCGAGACGGAAGTACTCGGGCAGCCGCACGCGCGCGCCGCGGCCATCGTCCACGCGCTTCACGAGCGCATCGTTCCACACGAAGCCATAGGTGTGGTCATCGTGCGCAGTCGGCGTGCCGAAGCTCTTCCAGTCGATGTCGAACCGCTTCTCCTTGTCGGTGCCCTCCGCAAAGAGCCGCCAGGTCGAGCCGCCGCCCTTGCCGAACTTCTTCACGAAGGTGTGTGCGGGATCGATCGCCCCGCTCGCGGCGCTGCCCCCCGCGAACCACGCGCGCACCGGCTCGGTGAGCGCCGACGGCTTGTAGACGCTCAGCCGGTGCAGCACCACCGAGCGTCCCTGCGCGTCGATGGGAAACGACACCGGCTGCACGCGGCCGAAGGTGCGTTCGTCGGCGCCGGTCGCCACCTGCACCGCGGCGTCGATCCACTGCGTCTCCATCTGGAACGCCTTGTTGGGCTCCGACGGGCGCGTGTCGAGCAGCTTGCCCGCGAGCTCGGGATGGCGGTCGGCGGAACGCGACCAGAAGCGCGGCGTGAAGAACGCCAGCGGGCCCTTGAAGTTGGCCGTGTTGAGGAAGAGCGTCCAGCACTGGTTGCCGCTCTTGTCGGTCGCGTCGACGAGTGGTAGCGGCAGGTAGCCGTAGCCGAAGAGCTCGCCGCAGGTGCCTTGCTTCAGGTTGAGTCCGTCGAGCGGGAACACCACCCAGGGGCTGAGCTGCGCCACGCCGTAGAGGCCGCGCGGTTCCTTCCAGCTGCCGCGGCCGTAGCCGGGGCCGTTGGCGATCTCCTCGAAGTCGTAGGCCACGCCGCCCATGATGAACTTGGGCGTCTCGGTGGGGAAGTGCGTGTCGCGCCACCAGCCGAGGCCGCCCTCGATGTCGGAGTAGAGGTCCTTGGGCTTCTCGCCGTCGAACTGCGCGAACATCCAGGTGCCGAAGAGACCCGACTGGAAGTCGTGCCCCGGATACCTCTCCACGAGCGGCCACGCAGCGGCGTAGAGCGAGAAGCCAGCATTGAACTCCACGGGCGCCTTGTCGACGGGCACCAGCATGTAGCCCGACAGCTCCGCGGACTTCGGCGCGGGCGCGGGCACCGTGGGCACGAACGCCGGCGCACCCGGCACGACGAGCGAGCGCATTGCCTTTCCGAGCGCATCGCCCACGAGGAAGATGGTCTCCGCGTTGCCGAACTCGTGGTGGCCGTGACCGGGGTTGGGCGAGTCGTTCATGTCGCGCACGAAGGCGGCGGTGGGCACGAACAGCACGCTGCCCTTGAATTCGTCGCGCTGTGCCGCGGCGGCCTGTGCCTTGCGCAGCGCGTTCCACTCGTCGGGCGCCTCGATCCATGGGCCGGTGAGCTCGCCCACGACGACGGGCAGCGCAGGCGCGTTGAACTCGCGGCGCACATCGCGGATGAGGTGCGCGAGGTTCTCCTCGTACGCGGGCACGGCGTTCTTCGGATCGCAGCCGTCGTTCCAGCCCTGGTACCAGACGAAGCCCGCGAGCTCGACTCCGCGCGACTTGGCCTGCGGGAAGTCGGTGGCGGCGCTTGCGAGCGCCGCGCGCACCTGCTCGATCATGCGCGTGTAGTACGGCCCGGTCTCTCCCTCCGCAGACGGCGGACGGAAGTCGACGAACAGACTCTTGCCACCCCACGCGGTCTTGATGAGCAGCACATCCTCTTCGAGCGCGTCGCCGAGCACCTGCCCGAACTGGAGCTCGGGGCCGAAGTGATGCTGGTCGAGGTACGGCGTGAAGCCGAGCCCGAGGCCGCCCGTTCGCACCTTCTTCTGCGCGGGATCGTCGCCAGGCTGGTAGCGCATCCACACATCGTCGCGCACGCGCCATGATCCGTCGGCATTCACGAGGTGCGCGTAGGCCGCGCGCGCGGCGGGATCGGCGAGCAGCGCCGCGAGCGTGCCCTTGCCGTCGTTGTAGTCCTTGCCCGTGAGGTCGACGACGGCATGCCCCTGCATGTTGGACTGCCCCGCGAGGATGAACGCCTTGATGGGCTTGTCGGCCGCCGCCGCGGCGGAGGTGGCGAAACCCGCCGCCGCGCCGCAGGTGAACACGGACGCGAGAGCGACGGCGAGTTGGTTGGGCATGGCGATGATTGTAGTGACGCGTGATCGGCATCCGTTGGCGTAGGATGCGCGCCATGGCCAAGCGCGCCGCATCACCTGCAACGACGAAGCCCGCTGCGCGGGCGCCGCGGGGGCGTGCGGGTGAGCAGCCGCCGGAGGCGCGGGCGCGGCCGGTGCATCACGAGGGCCCCGTGCTGTTCGGGCAGGAGCAGGCGACGGCGCAGCTCGCGCATGCGATCCGATCGGGGCACATGCATCACGCGTGGATCCTGCACGGGCCGCAGGGGGTGGGCAAGGCCACTGCCGCCATGGAGTGCGCGCGGCTTCTGCTCGACGCCGAGGCGACCGATGCGTACCTCGATGGGTTCAAGGCGCCGCGCGATTCGCGGGTGGCGGAGTTGATCGATCTGGGCTCGCATCCCGATCTTCATGTGATCCGCAAGGAGCGCGCCGAGGATTCGTCGATCAAGGAGCTGCGCGACCGCAAGCAGACGAACATCCCGCTCGATCTCCTGCGCGAGCTGATGATCGGCGGCGTGGTGGGCGATGGAAAGAGCTTCGACAGCCCCGTGTGGCGCGGCGCGTACTTCGGCCACAACAAGGTGTTCATCATCGACGAGGCGGAGCTGCTCGATCCGTACGGGCAGAACGCGCTGCTCAAGACGCTGGAGGAGCCGCCGCCGGGGACGTACATCTTCCTGGTGACCACGCAGGAGGAGCGGCTGCTGCCGACGATCCGCAGCCGTTGCCAGCGTGTGGCGTTCCGGGCGCTCGACGCGGGGGCGATGCACGCGTGGTTCGAGCGGTACGCCGTGGACGAGACGCAGCGCGCGTGGCTCGCGGGGTTCAGCGAGGGCGCGCCGGGCACGGCGGAGCTCGCGCACAAGCACGGGCTGCGCGCGTGGAGCGAGGAGCTGCTCCCGCGGTTCGCGGCGCTCGAGGACGGCAAGTTCGACGGCGGGCTGGCGGACCGGCTGGCCGAGCTGGTGGGCGAGTTCGCCGAGCGCGTGGTGAAGGAGAATCCGAAGGCCTCGAAGGAGGCCGCGAACCGCCTGGGCACGCGCTGCGCGCTGCTCACGCTCGCGTCGCGCTCGCGGGTGCAGATCGCCGAGGCGGCGCGGCGCGGTGATGCGCAGGCGGTGGCCGAGGCGGCGTACCGCGTGGAGCTGATCGTGCGGCTCGAGGGCGAGGTGCGCGCCAATGTGAACCTCAAGCATGCGCTTGCGAACCTGGTGGCGCAGTGGGGCGCGATCGCGTGAGCGACGCTGCGCCCACCGCAGCAGGCGGACGCGGGAGTGAACGCGAGATCGAGCGCGTGTGGGTGCTGCGTGCGCCGCCGGTGATTCCGCCGGAGGTGCCCGTCGAGACCTGGCGGATCGAGCAGGGCTATCTCGCGCCGGTTGCCGAGGGCGAGGCGGAGCTCGCGAGGATCGGCTTTCCCGAGGGGCGGCTGCGCCGCATCGTCGAGCCGAACGGCGCGGAGCGGTTCGTGCACACGGTGAAGTCGGGCAGCGGCATCGTGCGCGTGGAGCGCGAGCACGCGATCACGCGCGCTGAGTTCGAGCAGTCGTGGCCGCGTACCGAGGGGCGGCGGTTGATGAAGACGCGGCGGCGCGCGCGGGTTGGCGGGCTCGTGTGGGAGATCGACGTGTTCGATGGACTGCCGCTGGTGATGGTCGAGGTGGAGCTCGGCGACGCGGAACAGCGGTTTGACATGCCGCGATGGATCGCGGAGCTCGTGGTGAAGGAAGTGAGCGAGGACGCGCGGTACCGCAACGCGGCGCTGGCGATGTACGGGTTGCCGGTGGGGTGAGCGGTGTGCGGGGGCGGAGGTGTCGACGCGAGCCTTCGAACAACGTCGCTCGACCTCGAAGGCTCACATCTGGTGTTCCGCAGTCTCCGCTGCGCGGCGACTGACGGGCACCCGAGGTGTTCGCAGGCTCGGGCAAGTCACTCCCGGCTTTGTCGTGGTCGGAGGTCGGATCAGCGCGGATCCAATCAGCGCAGATCCATTTACCGGAGATCCGTTTAGTGGAGATCCGTTTAGTGGAGATCCGTTTAGCGGAGATCCTTGGCCTGCGGGAGATCGCTGATGTTGGCGATGCCGAAGACGCGGAGGAACTCGGGCGTGGTGCCGTAGAGCATCGGGCGGCCGACCTCTTCGGCGCGGCCGACGATCTTGACGAGGCGGCGCTCCATGAGGCTCTTGAGCACCTCGCCGCAGGCGACGCCGCGGATGGCTTCGAGCTGGGCGCGCAGCATGGGCTGGCGGTACGCGATGATGGCGAGGGTCTCGAGCGCGGCCTGCGAGAGGCGGGTCTGTGCGCGCTGGCCCTTGAGGCGCGAGAGAACGGCGCCGTAGGCGGCGATGGTGAGCATCTGCCGGCCGCCCGCGACGCTCTCGATGCGGAAGGTGCGGTTGGTGGCGGCGTACTGCTGGTTGAGGGTGTCGATGGCCTCGCGCACGAGGCGCAATGCCTCTCGGCGACGGCCGGCGATGGCGGCGGAGTCGCGGGTATCGGCGCCGACTTCCGCCTCGACGGGTTCGCCGTCCTTTGCGCCGGGGCGCACGGACGGTGGGATGAGCCCGAGCACTTCGGCGATGCGGGCCTCGGAAATGGGACGGTCGGCGAGGAGGATGGTGGCCTCGACGCGCAGCTCGAAGGGCATGGTCGCGCAGGGCAGCTCGGGGTCGTCGAGGTTGATGGCGAAGAGCGAGGGATGCTCGGCCTCGGGCTGCTTCTTGCCGCGGCGGCGGCCGGTGCCCGCGGACGGGGGCTCCGTCGCTTGGACCTCCGTTGCTTGGGCCTCCGTTGCCTGGATCTCCACGACGGTGCTCTCGCCGGATGGCGATTCCGCCACTGCAGCGTCGGTCTGCGTGGGCTCGGCCTCCGTGCCAATGGTCGCGGGCGCCTGTTCGGCAACCGTGCTCGCTTCATGCTCGGTCATGCATCGAAGCGTACCACAGCACGGCGCTGCAGCCGCATGGCTTGATCATCGTGTTGTCGGAAGCGGCGTCCGCCGCGGAACTCGGTTTAACGACGCGAGCTGCGCGCGAGCGCGACGCGGGCGTAGGCGAGCCGCTGGCGGTGTTCGGCGCTGGCGCGGGCCTCGAGCGAGCCGGACTTCAGGCCGTCGTTGGTCGCGGCCGCGAGTTCCTTCTCGGCTTCCGCGGCATTGATGGACGCGGCGGGCGTGACGGCATCGGCGAGGATGGTGAGCGTGCCACCGTTCATCTGCGCGAAGCCGCCGTCGAGGAGGAAGATGTCGGCGCCACCGGTGGGCTTCTCGATGCGAAGGCGACCTTCACCCAGGCGCACGAGGAACGGGGCAGCACCTGCCGCGACACCCTTCTGACCGTCCCACGCGGGGAACTCGACATACGAGGCCTCGCTCTCGAGGACGCTTTCGGTGGGGGTGACGACGTTGCAGCGGAGACCAGCCATGGGGCGAAGATCGTACGGTGGGGGGCGGGTGGACTCAAGTGGCAGGACGATGGAGCGCGGGAGTCGGAAGGTCCGCGTTGGGCGAGACTTCCGCCCCATCGGCCCGGGCATGGGGCGCGTGGATGGCAAAAAAGACGCCGCCCGCGCGATCGACCGAAGTCTGTCGCGGCGGGCGGCGGGCGGAAAGGGACACAGTTAGCTCAGGTGTTCCACGTTCAGGTTTCGATCAGCGATCGACCCTGCTGTGCCATTTCCGGGTTTGGTTGTCAGCGCCGTCGGCGGCGGGCTCCCAGGCCAGCGACGGCGAGCACCGCGAGCGCGCCAGGGGCGGGCACGGGTACGCCGACTCCGGACAGGGCCGTCGAGAACGACGCAGTTGCTCCTGCAGAGAGGACGAAGTTGAAGGTCATCGCAAGGCTTGAGCCGAACGAGCCCGTCGGGAACGAGGGCTGCGAGCCGCCGAACGACTGCGAACCGATGAAGCTGACGCCAGGGGTGGAGCGCGAGACGCCCGACCACGTGTTGAACAGCGAGTTGATCTGCTGACCCGCGGTGGACGCAACCCACAGCGGCGTGCCTGAAACGGGGCTCATGGAGCCCACGCCGCCGGTGGCGGCGGAAGTGACGAGGGCAGCGGACAGGCTGCCGTTGTAGCGGCCGGTCATCGGCCCCATGGCCTGCGTGGGAATCGCGAGCGTGAGCGCGAAGCTCAGCGCGGAATTCGACGAGTTGGTCAGGCTGAACGAGCCGCTCTGGTTGGCGAAGTCGGCACCGCTCGAACCCGTGAAGTTGTAGTTGCAGTTCCAGATGGAACTTGTTCCATTGGAGCCCGCGACCGAGCCCGAGTAGGTACCCACGCCAGCTGGGCTGGTCGAACTCGGGTCGATCTGGATGTTCTTGCCGAACGAGCCACCACTGCCGGTGGCGCTCACAGTGAGCGTCATGGCAGGCGCATCTGCAAGGGCAGGTGCCGCGATGCCGAGGGTCGACAGACCCACAGCGGAGGCACAAGCCACCACAGCTGCGGAGACCCGCAGGCTGCTTCCATTGGACAGCATTTTCAAACTCCCTCCCTAAACGGAACCTTGCGGTTCCCCTTCTTCCTCTTACTCCGGCCAGTTCCCGCTGGACGGAGCTCCCTCAGGGGCGGCGCCTCACGACGCTACCCAAGTGCTCGGAATCTACTCCGAGGCAGGGGCTGGGCAAGTTTGATTTGCAAATTCGTGCCCGAGATCGACGTTGTGCAGAGGCGGGAACGTCCGAGAAAGCGCCAGCGAGGGGAGCGCGAAGTCGGCGAATGCCGCCCGCGCGGTCTGCAGCGCCTGGAGGACCGACTCGAAATCAGGCGCGAGCCGGATGGCTTCCTTGAGCGGCTTCACATGGCCCATGGACTTCCCGTACCACGAGATGTGCTGACGCATGCGGATGAGGGCGCGGTCGGCGCCGTCGTACGTGCGCGCAAGCTCGAGATGGCGGAGCACGACGTCGAGCTTCTCGGCGAGGAGCGGCTCGGGACCGACGGTGCCCGTGTCGAGGAGCGCCTTGGCGCGGCGGAAGATCCACGGAGTGCGCAGCGCGCCGCGCCCGATCATGACGCCGGCGCAGCCGGACACGCGCATGAGCTCGACCACATGCTCGGGCTGCGTGACATCGCCGTTGCCGAAGACGGGGATGTGCGGCACGGCCTCGACGACCTCGCCGATGGCGTTCCAATCGGCCTGGCCGGAGAAGAACTGCACCGTGTAGCGGCCATGCACGGTGACGGCGGCGATGCCGATGTCGGCGAGCGCGCGGGCAAGGATGGGCGCGACCTTGTGCTCGGGATCCCAGCCGAGGCGCATCTTGGCGGTGACGGGCACGCGGCCGTTGGTGTGGCGCGCGACGGCGTCGACGATGCGCTTGGCGAGCAGCGTGGTGTTGCCGCAGTCGCGCAGGAGCAGGCTGCCGCCGTTCTGCTTGGCCACCTTGTCGACGGGGCAGCCCATGTTGATGTCGATGACGCGCGCGCCGTGGTCGACGGCCCAGATCGCGGCCTCGGGCAGCGGGTCGTCGCTGTTGCCGTAGAGCTGCATGCCCGCGGGCTGGTCGAACTCGTTCGTGCGCGCGAGGTCGAGCGTGCGCGAGGTCTCCTTGAGGATGGCGCGCGAGTTGAGGAGATCGGTGTACGCGCAGCCGACGCCGCCCTGCTCGCGGCAGAGGATGCGGAACGCGATGTCGGTGTGCCCCGCGATGGGCGCGAGGAGGAGGGGCGAGTCGAGCTGGACGGGGCCGATGCGGAGCACGGGGTGAGGGTAGCGGGGAAGGCGGTGGACACGAAATGAAACGGGCGCCCGGGTGTGGGGCGCCCGCGCGGGGATCGTGTGCTCGGCGAGTCGGCGTTAGGGGCAGGGGCCCCAGGCGTGGAGAACAGCCGCGAGGTCGAGGTCGTCCACAACCCCGTCTCCGTTGGTGTCTGCACGGGGCGAGCCTTTGGGTACCCCGCCCCAGCTCGCGAGGATGATCGCGAGGTCGTTGCCGTCTGTCGTCTGATTCTGGTCGACGTCGGATGTGCACTGCGCGCCGCATGCGGGGTACCCACCTTCGATCACTCCGAGCATCGGAGCGGTCGCAGTGACGCCCGGCGCGACCGGCACCCCCACATCGCAGACAAACAGATTGGGGCTCTCGTCGACGAGCGTCGGTGTTCCGGCGAGTTCATTGAACTTGAGGAGCAACTGCGTGTCGGCGTCCGAACGGATCTCGCACTCGAAGGGGGGCGTGAAGTCGCTTGTGTAGCGCGCGGACGAGCTGACGCGGATCCAGTCGAGATCACCGAGGAAAGACGGGGATGCACCTTGAGGGATGTAGCCGGCGCCGTAGCGGAACATACCGATGGACATCCAGGAGTCGGCCCAGTCTCCGTAGCATCCGATGTGGTCTCGCGTCTCCACCAGCGCACCGTTGATGTAGATGTAGACGGCGGATCCTCGGTGCACGTAGGCGAAATGCATCCACTCTCCCATGGGGAGTCCCGCGATTGTTCCGCGGAAGTCCCCCGTGGGTCCGCCATTGCAGCCAGACATGATGTAGTTTCCGCTGGAATCCAGCTGAATGCTCTTGTCCTCGAACGAATCACGCTGCTCTGAAATGATGTGGCCGAGGGCGGAGCCCGTCGCAACGCGGATGCGAGCCTCATAGGTGTAGTCGCCGAAGCCGAACACCGTGTTGCCTTGGATCCTGATCGTGTCGCTCGTCGCGCTGAAGCGCGCGAATCCGCTGTTCTGCGCGTGCGCGCTCGTGGCGAACGCCGCGACTGCTCCGATGATGGCCATCCGCTTCATGCTGGTCTGCTCCGGTTGCGCCGTGGCGCCGGGCAGCGAGACGAAGCGCGCGGCGGCAACGGCTTGGCGTTGACCGGACGAGAGAGCGATCGATGGGCCGCCATGCCACAGCGTGGCGCAGATTGCGAGAAACGCAGCAATGTGTGCCGCAGCCGCCCTCGGGAAGCCTGTGCGGCGCTGCACAGCATCGCCCTCCGTGGCAAGCGCTTGGCGCAGGCGGAGGAGCTCCGCGCCCGAGAGTCGGCGGTGGTCAGGCGTCCGCATCGCCGTCATCGAAGAGGATCGCGTCAAGTTCGCGCGCGCGCTGGGCTGGGTCCGTGAACTCCTCGGCGAGGATGGCGTTGATCTCGGCGCGGAGGCGCCGGAGTGCCGTTCGGGTGATCATCGGCGCGCTCGCCGCGGGGATGGCGAGTTCGGCTTCGAGTGCGGGATACGCGACGCCGTCGATGATGTGCCGCATGAACAGCCGCCAGGCGTCGGTGCGGCCTTCGCGGGCGTACAGCTCGGAAACGCGGTCGCACGAGGCCTGCAGGACGCCGTCGCGCCATGCGCGCTCGAGCGAGCGCCATGGTCCGGGCTCGATGTCGAGCGGCGGTTCCGCGAGCGTGGGCGCGCGGCGGGCGCGGCGCTCGGCCGCGAGGTACTCGCGCGCGTGGAGTAGCAGTCCGTTGACAAGCCAGCGCCGCAGCGGGAGCGGAGGGTTCGTGGCGAGCCACCGCGCGAGATAGTCGTCACGTCCGAATCGCGACGCGAAGAATCCGCCGACGAGGTCCTCGGCGGGCGCGATCGACCGCAGACTTGATGCGCGGGCGTAGAGGCAGAGCGGTCCGTACGCGCGCGCCATGACGTGCCGGCGGGCGAAGGCGATGTCGCCCTGTTCCAGCGCCTGCTCGAGCAGCGTGCGGTGCGTGGAGGGGAATTCGTCGAGCAGGGGCATGCAGCGATGATAATCGCGCGGGGTGGTGGCGCTCGCCTCGCCCTTTGCCGGCGCGTCGGCGCTACTTCCGCGGTGTGGCAACCGGCGGAGCCGCCGCACGCAGCGCCTCGCAGTGGCGGACGGTGTCGTCGAGGTAGCCGGTGCGGATGGGTAGGTCGAGCGTGCGTGCATGCTCGCGGAGGCGCGTGGCGCGCGCGTGGAGCGAGTCGAGCAGCGCGCGGTCGCTCTGCTCGGCGGCGAGTTCGGCCAGGCGTGCCATGGCGTGGGCGTGGAACTCATGGGTGCGCTCGCGGTCGCTGGGAAGCGGGTCCTGTCCGAGCGCCTCCGCGAGATGGGCGATCGCACGCGTAAGCGCCTGGCTGCGATCCAAAGGGGAATCCGTGTGCATCAGGAGCTCGGTTCGTGCGAGCGCGAGCTGGATGGCCTGCGCCGCTTCGACACGGACGCCTGGTTCCGAGCGAAGGCGGTCGATGCGCTCGAGGAGTGCCTTCGCCGTGGCGTAGTCGCCGCAGGCGATGAGCCGCAACGGCACCGCGGCGGTGTAGCCGAAGCCGATGCTCGGTGGATCCCACCGCCCGAGGTCACCGAGATTCGCGACGCGGACGATCGCATCGATGAGCCGGTGGTCGTGCGCCGCTGCGAGATTGGCGGAGAGGTAGAGGTCGATGCCGTTGGCGACCCCGGTCATGCTGTTCACGGCGAGCGGATCAGCCGATTGCGCCTGACGCTCGAGGTGCGAGACCGCGAGGTCCAGCAGGCGGATGTGATCGTCGCTGAGCGGATCTGCACGCTCGACGGCGTGATGCACGCAGTAGAAGAGCCTGCTCACGGCGCCGTGGACGACCTCGGGATTGCCCGGCTCGGCCTCGATGAGCGCGCGCGCGACTTGCTCGCTGACGAGCGGCTGGCGCAGGTAGTCGACCCCGCCGATGAGCGCGAGCGAGCCGGCGCGGATGATGCGCTGCGAGGCGAGCAGGCCGGGCACCGCCGTGTCGAGCGCGGCGCGCGCGGCGGCGTCGCTGGGATCGCGCGCAAGTCGCGTGTAGAGGCCGTCGAGGTGGCGGGTCTTGGTGATGTATCCGGTTGGATCCGGTCGTCGTGCGTCGGCGATCTCGCGGAC
>CAIOCH010000179.1 GCA_903856525.1 uncultured bacterium
GACACGAGGAGGCCCTTCGCGTCGTACGGCGAGCTCGGCATCACGACCTTGAGGCCGGGCGTGTGCGCGTAGATCGCCTCGGGCGAGTCGCTGTGGAGCTCGGGTGCGTGGATGCCGCCGCCGACCGGGATGCGAATGGTCATCGGCACCGTGAATGCGCCGCGGGTGCGGCTGCGCATGCGCGCCGCATGCGAGCAGAT
Organism: uncultured bacterium; assembly: GCA_903856525.1. Taxonomy (GTDB): domain Bacteria; phylum Planctomycetota; class Phycisphaerae; order Phycisphaerales; family SM1A02; genus QWPT01. Next base: position 201 of record CAIOCH010000179.1, read on the forward strand.
CTGGTCGTACGCCGGTCCGAGGAAGCCCTCGAACTGGATCTCCGGCACGGGGTGCAGGCCACCCATCGCGAGGCCGATCGAGAGGCCGATGATGCCCGACTCCGCGAGCGGCGTGTCGAACACGCGCTTCTCGCCGAAGCGCTTCTGGAGACCCTCGGTGACGCGGAACACGCCGCCGTTGACACCGATGTCCTCGCCGAGGAGCACGATGTCGGGGTTCTTCTCCATCTCCTGGATGAGCGCGAGGTTGATCGCTTGGACAAGGTTGAGGTTTGCCATGGTGGTGATCCAGGATGGGGTTCAGTGGTTGGCGTGCGCCGCGGCAGCCTCGGACGCAAGCTGCGCGGCGCGCTCCTGCGCCTCGAGCGGAAGCTGCGACGGGTCCTGGCCGAGGGAGTGCGTCTGCATGGTGTCGCGCTGCACGACGAGGTCCTGCGGGATCTCAGCGTACATCGCGTTGAAGAAGTCGGACCGGTCCGGCGCAACGATGCCCTCGGCGCGGGCCACGGCCTCCATGTTCTCGTGCTCCACGCGCTCGGCGAGCGCCGCCTCCCGGGCGTCGTCCCACAGCTTGCGCGCGACCATGTGCTTGCGGAGACGGAGGATCGGGTCACGTCCCCTCCACGCTTCGACCTCGTCCTTGTCGCGGTAGCGCGAGGCGTCGTCGGCAGTCGTGTGGTCTCCGAGGCGGTAGGTCACCATCTCCACGAAGCACGGGAGCCCCGTTGAACGGGTGTACTCGACCGACTTCTGCATGGTGTGGACCGTGGCGAAGAGGTCGTTGCCGTCGCACTGCAGGCAGGGCATGCCGTACGAGAGGCCGCGCTGCGCGAAGGTCGGCGCGGCGCTGTTGATCTTGGAAGGCGTGGAGATGGCCCAGAAGTTGTTCTGGCACACGAAGACCACGGGGATCTTGAGGTTCGACGCGAAGTTGCAGGCCTCGTGGAAGTCACCCTCGCTGGAGGCGCCGTCGCCGAAGAAGGTGCAGGCGATCTGCTTCTGGCCGCGGTACTTCGCCGCCCAGGCGAGGCCAGTGGCGTGCAGCATCTGCGTGCCGATCGGCACGGCGATCGGTGTCGCGTGGTGCGGGCGGGGCATGGCGTTGCCGCGCTCGTCGCCCATCCAGTGCAGGAGGATCGACTCCATCGGCACGCCGCGCCAGAACAGGCCGCAGTTCTCGCGGTAGCAGGTCACCAGCCAGTCGTTCTTGTTGAGCGCATAGGCGGCGCCGAGGCTGGTCGCCTCCTGGCCCATGTTCTGCGGGTAGGTGCCCATGCGGCCCGACCGCTGGAGGCGGAACGCGACCTGGTCGAGCTGGCGGCACGAGACCATCGCCTCGTAGAGCTTGACGAGGTCGGCGTCGGGGATCAGCCCCTTGCCGAGCTTCTCGTCGAAGTTGCCCTTCTCGTCGAGAATCGAGATGCGTTCGATCTTGGCTTCGTAGGCGGTGGTGATTGGCATGGTTCGCTCGCGGGGATCGCCCCCGTCCGGCCTGGAGGAGGAGGGCGAAAGTGTAGCAGTCGGGTCCATCCCGACCGTCGCGCCGCCTTCCCGCGCGGACGCGGAGGGAAGGTCCGCGAATCGGCGCGGGTCAGCCGCCGGCGGAGTCGAGCGCCTGCGCGAGGTCGGCGATCAGGTCGCGCGGGTCCTCGAGTCCGATCTGGAGGCGGAGGAGCGCGCCCTCGTCGGTCCACGGCGGCGCCGTCCGCGACGCCCGCACGTCGCTCGCCACGATCAGGCTCTCGAAGCCACCCCAGGAGAATCCCATGCCGAACAGGCGCAGGCGCTCGAGGAAGTCCTTGAGGAACGCGCGGCCGCGGGGATGCGGCCGGAGCACGCAGCCGAACAGCCCGCTTGCGCCGGCGAAGTCCCGCCGCCACAGCGCGTGGTCGGGATGCGAGGGCAGCGCCGGATGGAGCATCCGCGCAACCTCGGCGCGGGACTCGAGGAACCGCGCCACCTCGAGCGCGCTCGACGCGTGCCGCGCGAGGCGCACCTCGAGCGAGCGGATGCCGCGGAGGCAGGTCGCGCAGTCGTCGGGATGGGCGTAGTGGCCGTGGACCTCGGCGCACTGCTTCACGCGCCGCCAGTGCGCGTCGTCGCGGGCGACGACCGCGCCGAGCAGGATGTCGCTGTTGCCCGACTGGTACTTGGTGAGCGCGTGGA
>CAIOCH010000180.1 GCA_903856525.1 uncultured bacterium
CCGATGGTGTGCAGAAGCGCGATGTCGACTTCACGGTCGCGCTGCTCAGCTCGCTGACGACCGCGGGCATGGGTGTCCTGAACACCCAGCTCTCGGCGGCTCCTGACTTCGGCGATCTCAGCGCGGTCATGGCGGCTGGCACCTACGCCTTCTTCGGCGAGGGCGCCACCGCAACCCTGACCGAGTACGGCCAGCTTGTGGCCGATCGCCAGGCCCTCGTCTTCGTCGACCTCGGCACCGACAACACCTCGCCCAGCCAGTCGGGTGCCCGCTTCGCGGCCCTGACCGACGCTCGCCTTGCGATCCAGATCGCGGTCGATACGGCGAACGCGAACGGCCTGACCGCCAACGACTTCATCACCATCCCCGCCGCGGGTGAGAACCCCGCCGTCGTCGGCCGCATGGTTGCGGTCTACAACGCGATGGCTGCCCTCGGTTCCGCCACGCTCAACGGCGAGGCGATCGATGCGGCCGGCGCGCTGGCCTCGATCAACACCTTCAACGCCATGAACTCGGGCGGTCAGACTTCGCTGCTGGCCACCATCAATGCGGGTGGCTTCACCAGCTTCACCGACCTCGTGAACGCTGCCACCGCGGGCTTCCCCGCGGCGCAGCTGGCGAACGTGAACGGTGCCGCCGACGCCGCGCAGATGGCAACGGCACTCGCGATCGCGGGCTACACCACCGACCCGGCCTTCCTGGCCCTCGAGGCCGGCCGCCAGTCGCTCGTGTCGCAGGATGTGCTCCGCAAGCGTCCGAGCGGCGAGGGCTTCGCCACCGGTGACGCCGCGCGCGGTTCCTTCGACAAGTCGGTCGCGGTCTACACCAACGTGAAGACCGTGGTCGACTCGGCCAACGTCGGAACGCTCACCGTTGCCAAGCTCAACGGGCTCCTCACCGCGCTGGTCGCCAACGGCGGCTCTGCCTCGGGTGACGCGAGCTCGCTGCTCCTGGCGTCCGATGTCGCCTTCAGCGTCGCTCTCCAGTCGTCGCTCAGCGCGACGGGCGAGGCCGCGCTCAACGCTGCCTATGTCGCCTACGTGGGCCAGACCGGCGCGATGGGCAGCCTGACGCAGGTCATCAACGTCAGCGCCGTGATCTACGGCCTCGACGCTGCGGACATCTCCGCGTTCAGCGGCCTCGAGCTCGCTCGCCAGCAGCTCGTGTTCGCCAACACCGGCGTCGGAACGAACGACTCGCCCGCGGGCGCTGGCGTTCGCTTCAACAACTCCGTGGTGGCCTACACCGCGGTCAAGACGATCGTGGACAACACCAACGCTGGCACCGCCACCGTCGCCAACTGGCAGGCCCTCAGCGCTGCGATCGTGCCCTTCGGCACCTCGATCGTGGGCGCCCCGGGTACCGATGGTGTGCAGAAGCGCGATGTCGACTTCACGGTCGCGCTGCTCAGCTCGCTGACGACCGCGGGCATGGGTGTCCTGAACACCCAGCTCTCGGCGGCTCCTGACTTCGGCGATCTCGGCGCGGTCATGGCGGCTGGCACCTACGCCTTCTTCGGCGAGGGCGCCACCGCAACCCTGACCGAGTACGGCCAGCTTGTGGCCGATCGCCAGGCCCTCGTCTTCGTCGACCTCCGCACCGACAACACTTCGCCCAGCCAGTCGGGTGCCCGCTTCGCGGCCCTGACCGACGCTCGCCTTGCGATCCAGATCGCGGTCGATACGGCGAACGCGAACGGCATCACCGCTGCGGACTTCTCCGCGGGCGGCAAGATGGTCGCGGTTGCGACCACCATCGGTGCAGCCGAGGACCTCGGCCGCACGCTGAACGGTGATCCGGCCGCCACGGAAGCGAACGCAAACTTGGCCATCGATCGGTTCAACGTCCTCAACAGCTCGGGTCGCGCGGTCATCCTCTCGGCGATCAACATCACCGAGGGTGAGACGGCGTACGGCAGCTTCACCGCGCTCGCGGCTGCTGCCAACGCCGCCTACCCGACCGCGGTGCTCGCGAACCTGAACGGTGCGGACCCGACCAACATCGTGTCGGCCATGACGGTTGCCGGCTTCGCCACCGGCTCGGGTTCGGCCTACGCCTCGCTCGTCGAGGGTCGCCAGCTCGCGGTGCAGGCCGACATGCTGGACAA
>CAIOCH010000181.1 GCA_903856525.1 uncultured bacterium
CTCGGGCACTGAGGTGCCTCGCGTGATGCCCTCCGCCTTCGTCCGGGACCGCGTGGTCCGCACGCCGATCCAGCATCGGTCCGATGACGGCCGACGCCGGGGTCCGAGCAAACCGCCGCCCTGTCCGCGTATCCCGCTGTCGGGGCGTGGTGTCTGCTCGGATGGTCGAAACAGCCCCAAGCGCGGCCACGACACTGCGTTCGTGGCCGACGCTTGTGGCCGCTGAAGGAGTACGGAGGCGACTCCGGGAGCGCGAACCGCATGGAACGCCACGGCACAGCGAATCGCCATCAAGGGTGCAGCATGTGCGGGCATGGGGGCTCTCAGGAGTGGATGCGCGGAGTCCGCGAGGACGACTGACGGGGCTCGGATGCGCACGCCGAGGGACGGCTCGGCACCTCATTTACGGGAGGTGCGGTGCGCCGACTGACAGCGATCGATGCGAGGCAAGGCCAAAAAGCACATCGCCCCGCGTCTGGCGCGGGGCGATGCGAAGTTATGGGTTGGTTCACCAGCGACGCGCGGGCTCGCCGGTCGGAGCGTCCAGTCCCCCGTTCGCCCCGCCGCCCGACTGCATGTAGACCTGGATGTCGCGCGTGTCGACCCAGCCGTCGTGGTTGAGGTCGGCTGCGGCCATGTCGCCCATGCCGGCGCGGCGGAGGTCCTTCACGCTCACCCGCGTGCGCGGCGTGGGCTCGTTGAACGACGGGCTGCACGACTCGCCCGTGGCCAGGAACGAGAACGAGATGAAGGTGAAGTCGAAGGTGTTGATGTCGGTGTCGCCGTTGTAGTTCGACCCCGCATTGCTGGCCCGGCCCGACCCGCGCGCCGAGATGAAGGCTGCGTAGTCGAAGATGTCCACGACGTCGTCGTTGTTGGCGTCGCCCTGGCGGAGCGTGAAGGAAGCCGCGTACTGCTTCGCCACGATCGACGGCGCAGCCGTGTCGGTCAGCGAGTGCGTGGTGTTCTTCGCAGCGAGGCACGAGTACCCCGCTGCGACCGGCACCTGCATGTCCGTGATGACCGCCGTCGGGTTGACACCCGCGGGGACGTTCACGGTCACCAGGCTGCTGCTGCCGCCGTGGGTGATGCGGACCTGGCGCGACGAGCTGCCGCTGAGCACGCCGCCGAAGGTGACCGCGGCGTCGAGCAACTGGTAGTTCTGGACCGTGATGGTCCGCGTGGCCGTGACCGTCTGGTTGATCGCATCGGTGATCGACCACGTGACCGTGCTGACGCCGACGGGGAACATCCCCCCTGCCGGCCAGCTCGTGCCGCTGCCACCGCCTGGGTAGGTGATGGAGAGGACCACGCTCGACGTGAGGTCGCCCTCGCAGATGTCGCTGGCGGTGACGGAGTTCGAGAACTGCGCGCCTGCCGTGGTTCCGGCATCGGCGGGTACCGAGGCCGACGCGGGGACGCCCGAGAGCACGGGCAGGTTGCCCGGGTTCACGGACGCATTGCCGTCATTGCAGTCCGTGTACTGGACGAGGCAGGCGGACGTGTAGTAGCTGTCGAAGTCCGCGTCCGCGATGCTGCAGTAGCTGCCCGCGAGCTGGGTGTTGATCGCGGCGTTCACCGCCGCCTGCTCCGCGGTGGACATGCCCGTGGTGTCGAACTGCACGGTTGTCCCACTGGCGGGACTCGAAAGCTGCGAGAGGACCTCGGTGAACGCGGTACCCGTCACACCGCTGTCGATCAATACGTCGCCTTCGATGACCACGACGCTCGTGCCCGACACCGACGCGACGAGCTGGGACGCATCCATGCCCGTGGCGTCGATGGTGGCCTCGCCGTTCGGGGCGACGCTCACAATCGAGGCGATCGCGGTTGGATCGAGGTCCGCCGTCAAGGTCACGTCCTCCACCGAGTTCACGACGCCGATGTTGTCGGCGACGGCGCCGAGCTGGTCAGCGTCCATCTCCGGATACGCCGGCGGGCCGGTGATCGCGGAACCGTCGACCGTCACCGTCGGCCCACCGCCGCCGAAGCTGGCCGCGATGTTGCCCAGGATCGCGTAGATCTCGAGATCCGAGAGCGCCGCCGTGATGGTGAAGGTGCCGATGATGCCGTTCGGCGCGAGGTTCTCCGCGCCAGCCGCGAGGGCCGCGAGCTGCGCCGCGCTCATGCCCGACGCATCAACCGTCGCAGCCGTCGCCGTGGCGAGGAACGCCGTGATCTGCGACGCGCTGAACGACGAGTCGAGGCGGTACTGCCCCGCCGTGCAGGGATACGCGTCGTTCACGTCGAGCGCGATGTCGTTGTCGTCGTTCGCGTCGCAGGCGTTGCCGTCTGCATCGCTGTCGCAGTTCGCCTGATCGGCGTTCGACACCGTCGGGCAGTTGTCGCCGACGATCGGGGCGCCGCAGGCGGCGGGACCGCCCACGCCGCGGCCATCGCCGTCGACATCCGCGTAGAGCACGCGGGAGTCGTCGCAGTCGCCGCCCGTGGACACGTAGCCCGTGGGCGCGACGCCCGTGCAGTTCTCCACCGTGGTCGTCGACGAACCGAAGCCGTCGCCATCCGCGTCGCGGTAGAAGGTGGTGAAGGTCAGCCCGTCGTCGATCGTCGCATCGCAGTCGTCGTCGACGCCGTTGCAGGTCTCGGTCGCGCCCGGACGGATGGCGGCGTTGCCGTCATTGCAGTCGAGGTTGTTGGTGACCTTGCCCGAGACGGGGTTGCACGAGCTCTGCGCGACGCCGTTGCTAACGCCGTAGGTGTCGCCGTCGGAGTCGCTGTAGTAGTTGAGGAACGTGAGCCCGTCGTCGATGCCGCCCGTGCAGTTGTCATCGATGCCGTTGCACGTCTCGGTCGCATCGGGGCTGATGGCCGGGTTCGTGTCGTTGCAGTCGAGGTTGTTCGGCACCTTGCCGGTCACGGGGTTGCAGGAGTTCTGCCCCGTACCGGTGCTGACGCCGTAGCTGTCGCCGTCCGAGTCGGTGTAGTAGTCGAGGAAGGTCAGCCCGTTGTCGATGCCGCCCGTGCAGTTGTCGTCGATGCCGTTGCAGACCTCGGCGGCGCCGGGGTTGGTGGCGGCGCGTGCATCGTCGCAGTCGGTGTTGTTCGGCGCCTTGCCGGGCACTGCCGCGCAGGAGTTCTGCGCGGTCGCGCCGGTGGCTCCGTAGCCGTCCGCGTCGGCGTCGGTGTAGTAGTTGAGGAAGGTCAGCCCGTCGTCGGCCGCGCTGTCGCAGTCGTCGTCGAGCCCGTTGCAGAGCTCGGGCGCACCGAAGTACGCCGTTGCGCGGCTGTCGTCGCAGTCGAGGTTGTTGGCGACCTTGCCAGAGATCGGGGCGCACGAGCGCTCCGCCGTGGCCGAATCGGAGCCGAAGGTGTCGCCGTCCGCGTCTGGGAAGTAGCTCACCGTGGCGAGGCCTTCGTCGACCTGCACGTCGCAGTCGTCGTCGCGCTGGTTGCAGGTCTCGACCGCGCCCGGATAGACCGAGGCGCGCGAGTCGTCGCAATCGCTCGAGTTGCCGAGCACGCGGCCGGAGACCGGCGCGCACGCCGACACCGGCGTCGAGCCAGTGGCGCCGAAGCCGTCGCTGTCCGCGTCGGTGTAGTAGTTGCTGAAGGTCAGGCCATCGTCGGCAGCGCTGTCGCAGTCGTCGTCGAGGCCGTTGCAGGTCTCGGCGGCGCCTGGATACGCCGTCGCACGGGCGGGGTCGCAGTCGGTGTTCGTCGCGACGCCGCAGGCGACCGCGGCGCCGGCGCCGAAGCCGTCGCCGTCGGTGTCGGCGTACAGCAGGCGCGTGTCGTCGCAGTCGCTCGAGTTGGCAACGTAGCCCGTGGGCGCCACGCCGGTGCAGTTCTGCACGCTATCTGCGGCGTTGCCGAATCCGTCGCCGTCCTGGTCGCGGTAGAAGCTGACCGCGCCGACGTCCTCGTCGATCGCGGTGTCACAGTCGTCATCGACGCCGTTGCAGAGCTCCGTCGCGCCGGGGAAGGCGGCAGCGTTGCCGTCGTTGCAGTCGGTGTTGTTCGGAGCCTTGCCCGTGACGGGCGCGCAGGAGTTCTGCGCGCTCGCCGTGGGCGAACCGAAGCCATCGCCGTCCGAATCGGTGTAGTAGTCGAGGAAGGTCAGGCCGTCGTCGGCGGTGCCGTCGCAGTCCTGGTCGACCCCATCGCACGTCTCGGTCGCGTTCGGGCGGATCGACGCGTTGGCGTCGTTGCAGTCATTGCTCGATGCAACGCCGCAGGCGACCGCCGAACCCGCGCCGAAGCCGTCGTTGTCGCCGTCGGCGTAGGTCACGAGGGCGTCGTTGCAGTCGGAGTTGTTGGTCACGCTGCCCGCGACCACGGCGCACGAGCGCACCGCCGCCGCCGTCGACGAGCCGAAGCTGTCGCTGTCGGCATCGACGTAGTAGTTCGTCGCGTCCACCGCCTCGGCGGCGCTGTTGTCGCCGTCGCAGTCGTTGTTCACGCCGAGGTTCGCGCAGTTCTCCACGGCGCCCGGGAAGATGGCGTTGTTGCCGTCGTTGCAGTCGTTGCTCGTCGCCACGCCGCAGGCAGCGGGCGAACCAGCGCCCACGCCGTCGCCGTCGACGTCGACGTAGGTCACGAGCGCATCGTTGCAGTCGGAGTTGTTGGTCACGCTGCCCGCGACCACGGCGCACGAACGCACCGCCGTCGCCGTCGACGAGCCGAAGCTGTCGCTGTCGGCGTCGACGTAGTAGTTCGTGGCATCGGTCGCCTCGGCGGCAGTGTTCACGCCGTCGCAGTCGTTGTCGGTACCGAGGTTCGCGCAGGTCTCGACCGCGGTCGGGAAGATCGCGGCGTTGCTGTCGTTGCAGTCGCCTTCGGCGGTGCCCTCGTAGCCGGTCGGCAGGTCGCAGAAGCGCCCAACCGAGCTGCCCGTGAAGCCGTCGCCGTCCTGATCGCGGTAGAAGTTGGTCTTGCCAGCGTCGGCGGCGCTCGGGTCGGCGTTGTCGGCCGCCCCGTCGCAATCCTCGTCGGTGTTCGCGAGGTCGCAGACCTCCTGCGCGCCCGGGTTGATCGCAGCCACGGCGTCGTTGCAGTCGCTGGCGTTGGTCACGCGACCCGCGATCGGCGAGCACGAGTTCTGCGGCGTCGAGCCAGCGGCGCCGTAGCCATCGCCGTCGACATCGACGTAGTAGTTGCTGAA
>CAIOCH010000182.1 GCA_903856525.1 uncultured bacterium
AGGGTGTAGAGCGAGGACGGCGTGGCTCCGCCGTTGCGGAAGTACGCCCCGCCGGTCAGGCCATTCGGCTCGTTGTTCACATTGCCATTCGTGGTGTCGTAGTTCCCCGAGGCGTTCGTGACGGACATCGTCTGCAACGCGACATGCCCGGCCGGCGTGTTGAACCCTGCGACATCCGCGCTCGCGCCCATCACCAGCTTGCCGTCGTCGGCCTCGTCGGGCGACTGCCCGGTGTCGTAGCCGGGGGGGGCGGCGGGTGCCAAACTGGAATTGCCCGGTGTTCCCGAGGTCACCTGCGCGGTCGCCGTGGTGTTGCGCACGAACCCCGTGGGCGTCTGCTCGACGTTCTCGAACACCGCGGCAAAGAGGAGTGCCTCGTCACCCGCGTTCGATGGCGTGTTGACGTCCGGCAGCGTGATGGTGACCGTTCCGCTCGAGGCACCGCCCAGAAGGGTGGCGATGTCGTTCTCGAACAGCACGATGTGGAACGAACTCAGGGAGAAAAACGCGGTTCCGGAAGGCGACCCGTTTGGCGCGGTGGAGATGCTGATGAACCGCGTATCGCCGTTCGGCGTGCCGCCGATGACCAGCGCGTTCTGCCTGTTGATGGTTCCGCCGGCACCCACCACTCGGGCGGTCAACTGGCTGTTGCTGGTGGTGGCAGGCGGCGTGCCAATGCGCGGCTCGGGATAGTTGTCGCCCAGGCCGGTGCCGGCGGTGTTGCCGTTCACGCCATACCCGGCGGTGACATCGGCATCGGAGATGTGATCGCGCTCGAACGACGGACAGATGAACAGCGCGCGGTTCTTACCGCTGGGAATGTTGAAGCTGACCAGCGTGGGAGTGCCACTGCTGCCAGAGCCCGACGCCGTGGTCGACGCGCTGTGGAGGATCCGCACCGTCGCGGCCTGCGCGACCGACCCTACGCCGAGGCACGCTGCGATCAACGGAGCGACCCACCCGCTTCGCGCGGAGGCCGTCGTGCGTCGCCAAAGCGCACGAGCGGATGGCGTTGGCGCTGCACGGTAGGGAGTCGACTTTGATGCTCGCATGGGTACATCTCTCGTGGACGTTCGGGCGCTTCGCGCTCCCGCGGACGGCGGGCGCGGGATGTGGCGTGAACTCCACCCGGCGTGGAACTTTCAAATTTCCAGCGGTTGATGATGCGCCCCGCGGGGCATCCTGCAAGCCGTCAGGCGTTGGATTGGCGCTGAATCTGCCCGCAGACGTCACAGACCTCGTGCGCGCCGGCTTTGCCGAGCCCGTGCGTCTGATCGCCCGCGCAGGCGCACGCGACGATCCCGCGCTGATCGCGTCACACGCGCAACGCTGCAGCGTCTCAGGTGTCGCGGGACCCGTGTCACGTTCGGCCCGGCGGTCGCGTTGACCTCCCCTGCTCACTCGATGGTGAGCACGGGGCGCTCGAGCTGGATGTACCGCTGCATGTCGCGCGTGTCGACCCAGCCGTCGCGGTTGAGGTCCGCCACCGCGAGATGGCCGTAACCGGCGCGCCGCAGGTCCTTCACGCTGATCCGCTCGCGCGGGGTCGGAGCGTCCGCATTCGGCGTGCACGTCTCGCCCGAGGCGAAGAAGTTCAGCGCGATGTAGCCGAAGTCGGCGTTGCCGACCGCGCCGTCGCCGTTGAAGTTGGCGACCGCGTCGGCCGTCTTTCCCGCACCGCGCTGCGACACGAAGATCGCGTAGTCGAAGATCTCGACCATGTCGTCGTCGTTGCAGTCACCCTGCGTGAGCGATGCGACGGCCGCGTAGCGGACGCCCGAGACCGATGCCGACATCG
>CAIOCH010000183.1 GCA_903856525.1 uncultured bacterium
CGATGACACGCTCGTCATCTGGGGCGGCGAGTTCGGCCGCACGCCCGTCGCCGAGTTCCGCGACGGAAACAAGAACTTCCTCGGCCGCGACCACCATCCGCACGCCTTCACGATGTGGATGGCAGGCGGCGGCGTGAAGGGCGGCACCGCGTACGGCGCCACCGACGAACTCGGCTACCGCATCGCGCGCGATCCCGTGCGCGTGAAGGACTTCCAGGCGACGGTGCTGCATCTGCTCGGGCTCGACCACCTGCGGCTCGGCTACATGCACGCGGGGCTCAACCACCGGCTGACGGGCGTGCAGGGGGATGCGAGGGTGATCCCGGGGCTCCTCGCGTAGCTGCGCGGCACGAGTCACCGCGACCGTGCACCCTCGACATCGATGGCGTACACGCCCTTCTGCGCGGTCACGAACAGCGTTCGGCCGTCCTTGCCGCCGAGCGCGCAGTTCGACGGACGCTCGGGGAAGCGGATCATGCCGAGCGGCTTGCCCTCGGGCGAGAGCACGAACACCGCGGCGCGCGCGGGGAGCGTGATGAACACGTTGCCGCGCGTGTCGACCGTCAGGCCGTCGCCGCCGATCGATTCGCGGGTGCCGCCGGGGATCTTGTAGAAGACCTTGCCCTCGCCGAGCTTGCCCGGGCCCTCGATTGGGTAGGCCATCACCTCGAGCGAGAGGTAGGGCACGACATAGAGCGTCTTGCTGTCGGGAGAGAGATGGATGCCGTTGGGGGCGACGACCTTGTCGCTGCGGAGGACCTCGATCGCGTCGCCGCCCTCGACGGGCACGAAGTAGACGGCGTCGGGCGCGTTGCCCTCGCGCTTGCGTCCGATCACGGGCGCGGTGAACCAGATGCCGCCGCTGCGGTCGAGCACGAGGTCGTTGAGCTTGCCGAGCGGGGCGCCGTCGGCGCGCTTGCTGCACACGACACGCGTCTCGCCCTTGACGGGGTCGATCGCCACAAGCGACTGGGTGGCGGCCTGGCAGCCGAAGAGGGTGCCGTCCTTGGCGAAGAAGAGGCCGTTCATGCCCTTCGACTCCTTGAGCACCACCTTGGCGCCTGTCGGGTCGAGCCGCAGCACCTGGTTGTTGGGGATGTCGGTGAAGTACATCGCGCCATCGGGCGCGCAGGCGGGGCCCTCGGTGAAGGCGTGGCCGTCGGACCACTTGTAGATGGGCGTTCCCTTGGCGACGACGCCGAGGATGTCCTCGCCCGCGGCGCTGTCCTTCTTGGGCCAGGTGGCGGCGGGGGTGGGCTCGGCAGGCGGGGTGGGCGGAGCCGCGGCGGGGGCGGTCGCCGGACTCGTCGCGTTCTGCGTGGAGAGCATGGCGGCGACGGCGAGCGTGGAGAAGGCGGTGGTGAGGATGGGCATGGGGAGTTCCTCAGGCGGGTGTGCGATCCGTCGGGCGGTCTGTTGATCCGTTGCGCATTGGATCCGTCCGGGCGAGCGGCGCGGTGGGGCGCTGAGACTCGGCGCTCTCAACTCCGCCGCGGTTTCGGAAGCGTAGCCGCCGCCTGCGTTTGGTGGGGTCGGCCCGTGGTACGCTCCTGCGCCGCGGGATTCGCCCGCCGCAAGGTTC
>CAIOCH010000184.1 GCA_903856525.1 uncultured bacterium
GCGAACAAAAACGCGGGATTTCTGCTTGCCACGGCGGCGCCTCTCGCTATCTTTCGCGCCGCCCCCGCGAGCAGTCATGCGTTGGGCGTCACGGAAACAATCAGTCTGGTGGTGAAAAGATGGCTGGTGTTCTGCGCGGTGTTTCTGCGCGGCCATTCGGTTCAACGCGTCGGTCGCTGTCGTGTCGCGGCTGTTCTACGAGGGTGCCCCTGTAGCCCCTGTAGCCCATGTAGCCCCTGTGCATTGGGCTGCTCTCGCGTTGGGTCCGTCGGGTCGCACGGGTATGGCGCGTGGTTCTGTCGCGGGGACGGCTTCGACGGAGGTGTGTGGTCGGAGCTGGACGGTTGGATGTGTCGGGATGGGTGTTCTGCAAGAGTGTGGCGAGGGTCTCTTCGCGCCGCGAGATGTGTAGCGGCCACAACCGGAATCGCCGTGGGGCGAGTTGCTGTCGGCGGGATATCCAGGCGCAAGAAGCGTCGCGCTGGATCCGCGAGCTGTCGCACGCCCCAAAACGGGATTGGCCCCCTCCGCCAGGGTGGGGGGCAGTCCAGCGGCGGATCAGATGGCGGGAGTGTCCACAGCGAACGGAGTCATTATGGATCGAGCAACTTCGGTGGAAGCACATCCCAGTGGCGGGCCGACGAAGGCACCGAAGGTGGACCTCCCCATCGGTGCTGGCGCTGTCTGCCAAGCATTCGGTGCGCGTGTGTACCAGCGCGAGGCGATCGTCGATTGCCTGGAGCACCTGCTGTCGGCCCCGGCCTCCGACATCGCCCCCTCCGCGGGCATCGCCCGCACCGACGGCCGCCGCAGTCACTCGGTGCTCATCCAGTCCCCGACTGGCTCGGGCAAGACCTTCATGGGTCTGGTGTGCGCCGCCGTCCTTCAGAACGCGCTCGGACTGCGCGTGGGCTGGTGCGCGGGCCGCCGCGAGCTCCTCCGCCAGGCCGAGCGCGAGAACCGCAAGTTCGGGCTGGGAGTCGAGTTCACTCCCATCTCCATGTTCGACCGCGAGCCGCCCAAGGTCGATCTGCTGGTGGTCGACGAGGCGCACCACGACGGCGCCATGTCCATGGCCACGCTGCACGGCGTGATCGATCCGACGTTCGTGATCGGACTCACCGCCACGCCGTTCCGCCGCGATCGCGTCAAGTTGTGCTTCGAGAAGACGGTGCGCAGCTGCTCGATCCAGCGGCTGGTCGACGACGGCTTCCTCAGTCCCTACCGGCACTTCACCGTTCCGAGCTGGGCACCCGAGGATGTGGCGTGGCAGGTGGCCGGCGACCGCGCGCGGTGGGGCCAGTCGCTCGTGTTCTTCCACACCAGGGCGCAGGCGCAGGCGTGCCTCGCGGTGCTGCGCGCCGAGGGTGTGCGGGCCGAGCTCGTGACCGGCGACAGCGACCGCGACGCACAGATCCGCGCATTCGAGTCGGGCGAGGTCGAGGTGCTCATCTCCATGAATGTGCTCACCGAGGGCTTCGACTGCCCGTCGCTCAAGACCGTGTTCTGCCGTCCGTCGTCGCGCACCCCCACGGTGCAGATGGCCGGCCGCGTGTTCCGCCTGCATGCGGCCACGCCGCTCAAGCAGATCGTGCAGATGCGCGGCTCGGCCATGCCGTTCACCCGCATCGTGCGGCCGGAGGAGCAGCACCTCCTGATCGACGGCCAGTGGCGCGCGCTCGGCGCCACCCGCGAGCTCGACGCCGAGATCGAGCAGCAGCGGCTGCGTCTCGCGGAGGCCAAGGTGGCCATGCCCAAGATCATCCTGCGTGCGCGCGATCGCGCGCGGCGTCGGCTGCTGGCGATCGAATGATCGCCAGTCACGATTCCGCCCCCGATTCCGTCCCCAGTTCCCTTCGACCGGGTCGAGCCAACAAGAGTCCCGCGCGTCCATCTGGTTTCGGGCGCGCGAACACAACCTGAGAACCAATTGCAACACACGGGAAACACGATGTCACACCACACGATCGCACAACCCAACGCCCGCAGCGGCAGCATCGGCGCCGATGCGACGCCCGCACCCTTGTCTCCTCGATCCACAGGTCAGGGAGTCACGCTTCGGTTCACGGGTGCGCCGAGCATCGGTCGCCCCGCACTCGACCTTCCGCGCGACGCCGCATCGGCGCTCCCCGCGATCGAGTACCGCGTGGCGAGCCTGCGGGCGCTCACCCCATCCGGAGGTCCGTCCGAGGGATCGCCGTCTGCGGCTGCATCGCCTGATGGGTCCTCCTCGCGGACTTCCGCCGAAGTCGACGTCGCGCCCCTGGGCGAAGCCGAGGTGGTCGACGCGACCTCCGCACGGACCCGCCGCAAGGCGCCGTCGCAGCTCCTGATCGACGGTGAGCCCGTGGTCACCACGCCGCGGTTCTGGTGGAGCCTGTTCATGCGCTGCGGACTCAACGAGGCGGTGTTCCGCTACTTCAGCCCCACGGAGGTGTTCCAGCGCGTGTCGCAGCTCGATGCGGGCCGCTCGGTGCGCTTTGCAATCGAAGGAAAGGTCGGCGACGCCCGTCCGCGGCGGTTGCTTGCGGTGAGCTCGCCGGGTGGGCCGCTCCTCAGCCGTGACGCCGCGGCGGAGCTCGTCGACACCTATGGAGGCGACCGCATCGGCTACGCCGAGGGCACGCTGTCATCGTTCCACACTCCCGCGGTGGGCGACGCCACGCTGCGCATCGGTCCCGACGAGTTCAAGAACCGCTTTCATCTCGAGGTCCCCGTCGACGGTCTCGGCGAGCCGCGCATCCATGTGGCGCTCCTGCGCCTGGTGTGTGTGAACGGCGCCATCGGCATGCGTTCGGCGTTCCGCAGCACCATCCGCATCGGCAAGGATCCCGAGCACTCGCTCGACCGCGCCCTGGCGCACTTCGCCAACGACGACGGGTTCTCCGCCATGCGGCAGCGGTTCGAGAGCGCGCAGCGGTCGCCCGCGAGCCTGCGCGAGGTGCGCCTCCTCGAGAACGAGCTTGCGCGCATCTCCTGGGGCACCACCGAGGGCGGCGGTGATCGCCGACGCGCCTTCCGCGCCATGGTGGGCGACTACGAGTCCCGCTACGGCCTCGCCAGCATCGAGGCCCTCAGCATCAAGCGGCAGCGCATGCTGCAGGCCAACTGCAGGGTGTACGACCTCATCAACTTCGCCACCGAGATCGCGTCGCACCACGCGCCACCCATGGCGGCATCGCGGCTGCAGGCCTGGCTTGGCGCCACCATCACCGAGGAGTTCGACCTCGAGAACACGGCGAACGATGTGCCCGAGTTCGTGGATGTGTTCACCGATGTAGGCGGACGACCGGGGGTGCACCGGAACTAACCAACGCATGTGTGGGAATGCGAATGGACGGCACCACGGGCCCGGCGGACGCGATGGACGCGGCCGGCGCGATGGTTGCGGCGGAACGGTCAGGACAGGCGGAACGAACGGAACGAGCGGCAGCGGAATCAGTGGAAGGAGCCACCTCATGAGCACGAAGCAGCACGGATACGCACTCAGCAGCATGCCCGCGACTCCCCGCACGGCGGTGGGCGCGATGGCGCGGGAAGTCGGCGGAGGGGAGATCGGCGGACGCGGCATGGACGGCGGCCGCATGGGCGGTGGACCGAACCGCGGGGGACCGAACTGTGGGGGACCGAACTGTGGCGGACACGGTCCGTTCGACCTCTGGGCCGTGTACCAGGTGCTCCACAACTGGCCCGCCGCCCACCGCGGGCGTGCGCAGGCCATGGCGTTCGAGAAGGCCGCGGACAGGGTGCTGTCGCGCATCCATCGCACCGGCTCGCGTTCGGTCGTGCTGCCGAGCATGCGTGATGTGTACGCGTACGCCAAGTCGATCCGCTCGTCGGTCGTCAAGGACATCGCGCGCCATCTCAAGGTGGAGCGCGAGTACATGCAGTCCGTCGCCTGTCACGGTGGCTGCCGCAGCGATCACCAGGACATCTACGGAGCCAAGCCCGCCGCCAAGTCGGAGGCCGCCGTCGACAGCGAGACCGCAGGCATGCTGCAGTGGCTTGGTGTGCGCCTCGGTGCCGACGCGGCGGAGCTCCTCTGCCGCGTGCATGTCGAGGGCTTCTCGGTGGCCGAGCTCTCGCGCCAGTCGGGCGTGGCCGAGGGCACCATCCGCTCGCGGCTCGCACGCGCCGAGGCCGAGGCGCGCGCGCTCTACGCCCGCGAGGAGGGGATGCGTCCTCTCGCCCCCCGCACGGGGGATAGATGCCGGGACCGGTGCGAGGTACTGCTCCACAACGACGACGTGAGCGAGTTCTCCACGGTGCTCGAGGCGCTGCAGCTGCATGCACAACTTGATTTCGATTCCGCCGAGATCACCACCATGGCCGTGCACTACGAGGGTCGCGCGGTGGTCTGCCGCGTCGACTACGCGCGTGCGCAGGGCATCGTCGCGGGACTCTCGGCGGCCGGGCTGCGGGCGTCGATCTCGTACAACTGATCGCGGCGGCGAGGTCACGCGCGGGTGTGGCGGTCTCAGTCGTCCATCCGCGCGTGGCCGAGCCGCGTGCGCAGTGCCTGCCATGCTCCGATCCGCAGGTCGGCGAGTGCCGGGAGCACCCGCTTGAGCGCGCCGTACTGCGCGTCGCCCCGCACGCCCGAGGTGGGAAAGCGGCGGATCGTGCGGAGAGCCGGTCGGAACACGCGGTAGAAGTAGCGCTCGTCGCCCGACCAGCGCCGCTCGCGCGCTTCGCGGGCGATGCGCTCGTTGCGGCTCTCGTGCCGCAGTTCGATGTCGACATGCACATGGTCGACGCCGGGAATGAACGCGGTGCGCACGATGCCGCCACCGACCAGCACCAGCATGCCCGCGCTGTCGAGATGCACACTCGTCTTGCGGTCCACCTGCACGCTCCATCCCAGCACAGCCGCCTCGTCGAGCGCGGCCTGCACCAGGCGCGTGTACGCCC
>CAIOCH010000185.1 GCA_903856525.1 uncultured bacterium
CAAAGACAGGCGCACGCACACGCAGTACCACTTCGAGTGCGGGTCGATCCGACTGACGAACGCCTTGATGGCGGAGCTGTTTCATGTCTCAGTCCCCACGATCGAAGATCACCTGAAGGGCGTGATCGACCATGGCCAGATCGACGCCGGGGCGACTATTCGGAGTTTCCGAACAGTTCGAACCGACGGCTCAAGACACATCGCACGCGAAATCGAGCACGACAGCATCCTCGCTGGGTCGCTGCACGGTGTCCCAGGACACCCGTCGGGGCTCGGGTACACGGTGTGCAACACCGTCGCGGACTCCGCAACATCACCCGTACCCGGCGGTGGATCTCCCGCAGAGCAGATACTGAAGCCCGGGGGGGCTGCGGCACGGCCATGCTCCCCAGCCACGATCGGTGCGGATTCACCCAGGCTGTCGGGCACTCCACCCACGAGTCTCCGCACCGCAGGGGGTTGCGCCCACCCCGCCGACGCACTTGACCGCCCCGCGGAAGTCGCTACCATTCTCCCCCTCACGCCTCGTTAGCTCAGTTGGCAGAGCAGCTGACTCTTAATCAGCGGGTCGTAGGTTCAACCCCTACACGAGGCATTCGGGATCGCGGACGGCGGAGCTTGCTCCGCCGTTCTTCGTTTTCGGCTCTCCTCGTTTCGGCTCTGATGGAGGCATGTCCGAGGCCATGACGCACACCACGACCGATGCGGAATCCGCCGATGACGCGCTGCTGCGCGATGCGCATGCCCTGCGTGACCGCGAGGAGGCGGCGCGGGTGCGGCAGCTCGGCGGGATCCTGGTCCACGACCTCAACAACGTGCTGTTCGCCCTGCTCGGGCGCGTGCAGTTGCTCGAGCGGCGGGCGGGCGATCCTGCGACATCGAAGGCGGCGCGCGAGATCCTCGAGACCACGCGGATGCTCGAGGCGCAGGTGGTGCGGCTGCATGCCGCCTGCCGCCGCGACGAGCCGCCGTGCGAGTGGACCAATGCGCGGCTGTCGGTGGCCGCGGCGCTCGACGAGGCGTTCAGCGCCCTGCCCACGGCGATCCGGCCGGCTGGCGTGCGCGAGCTGGTCGCGGCGCTGCCGTCCGATGCGCTCTTCGAGGGTGATGCGGCACAGGTGGCTGTGGCCGTGGCGCAGCTCGTGTCGATCCATCGCGGGCGGGCGAGCGCGGGAAACAGCGTTCGGATGCAGGTCGACGTGCGCTGCACCGCGGGTGATGCGCCGCGCTTCGAGCTCGCGTTCGAGGACAACGCCGGTGTGCCTTCGGTGGTGCCCGTGATTCCCACGCTGCTTGGCGATGCCTTCTCACTTGACGGTCTGCCGTTGGCTGCGGCGCTGCGTGCCACGCGCGACTTCGGCGGGCGCGTGGCGTGCGTGGCCACGGCGGGCGGGTTGCGCACGGAGTTCGGCTTTGATGTGCGGCGCGGCGTGGCGATCGCGCGCTTTGATGCGGCGGGCGCGCCGCGCGCCGATCTCGGGGCCGGCCACCACTGCGAGCACGAGGACGAGTGCGTGCCTGCGGCGCGGCGCGTCCTCATCGCCGACGACGATCCCGCGGTGCGCGCGGTGCTGGTGGCGGCGCTCGAGGCCGTGGGCGACGAGGTCGACACCATCGACGATCCCGGCGCGTGCGATGCGCACCCAGAGCTCGGGTTGTTCGATGTGGTCGTGCTCGATGCTGGCGGCGGCGGGCTCGAGGCGCTGGCGCGGCTGCGCGCGCGGGGTGTCGGGGTACCGGTGCTGGTGGCCAGCGGCGAGATCGTCGAGCGCGCAGGCGATCCGCTCACGCGGTGCGCGCTCAAGCCGATCCCGCTCGACACCCTCGACCGCGAGCTCGCGTCACTGGCGCGGCTGCGCGCCCGCGAGTAGGCGGCGGGCGATGGGGAGCATCTGCTGCGCCACAGGGGCGAGCGGCTCGGGCACGGGCCCCTCGAGGCCGACCATGCGGAACTCGTCGTACTCCCAGCCGCCGTCGCGGCCGGCGTCGGGCACCGCGCCTGCCGCGAGCTCCATGCGGTGCACGATCTCCCAGGTGAAGGCGTGGGGATCGAAGAGGAGCGCCACCGCCACCGCGGGCGCGCTGGGCGCGAGGTGGGCCTCCTCGTGCAGTTCGCGGGCGATCTGCTGGGCGGGGTCGACGCCGGGCTCGAGGCCTCCGCCTGGCACGAACTCCCAGAGCCCCGGGTAGAAGGCCACCGTGGTCGATCGCCGGCCCATGAGGACGCGCCCGCCCGCGATGGTGACGGCCTTGACGCCGATCGGGCGCACGCCGCAGTCGAGGCCCGTCTTCTGCACCGCGTAGAAGCGGTACGAGCACTCCTGCACGTGGATCTGCACGCCCCCGTGGCCGTTGCGGCTCACGCCGAGGACCTGCAGCATGGAGCCGTCGAAGTAGCGGGGATTGGCGGCGCAGAGGGCATTCCAGCGCCGGTCGACCTCGGCGAGCTCGACGCCGGGCGGCACGAAACGACCCTCGACGCGCACGAGCACGGGCGGGCGGCGGAGTTGGATGGTGCGGGCGTCCACGCGGTACGGGGGAGTGTCCCCGACAATCCGCTATCTTGCCAACGCGCAATCCGCGCATGAGGAGCCCCCATGTCGCAAGTCAATCCGTCCGTCGACGCACCGTTCGGAAACCCCATCCAGACCGGCAAGGACGGGCATCCCCCCGGGCTCTTCCTGCTCTTCTTCGTGGAGATGTGGGAGCGTTTCTCGTTCTACGGAATGAAGGCGCTGCTGCTCTTCTACCTGCTCAAGGGCTTCCTCAAGGCCGATGACACGCAGGCGTACGCCATCCTGGGCGCGTACGGCGCGCTGGTCTACGCCACGCCCTACATCGGCGGCATCCTCGCCGACCGCTTCCTGGGCGCGCGCCTGTCGGTGATCTGGGGCGGCCTGCTCATGGCCGCGGGCCACCTGCTCATGACCATCGAGACCGAGTGGGCGCTCTTCGGCGCGCTCGGACTGCTGATCGTGGGCAACGGCTTCTTCAAGCCCAATATCTCCACCATGGTCGGATCGCTGTATCCGCAGGGCAGCTCGCGCCGCGATGCCGGCTTCACCATCTTCTACATGGGCATCAACCTCGGCGCCGCGCTGGCGCCGCTCGTGTGCGGCTACGTCGGTGAGACCTACGGCTGGCACTACGGCTTCGGTCTCGCCACCATCGGCATGCTCCTCGGCCTCGCCACCTTCGTGGCGCCGGCGGGTGCGGCGCGGTTCCTCATCCTCGCGGCGTCGCTCGCGAGCGTGGGCGCCATGCTCTGGTCCACGCAGAGCGACACCCAGCAGTTCCTGCTCAACCTGCCCATCGCCATCGCGCTCCTGATCGCGGGCGTGGTGAGCTTCGCGGCACTCAGCAACGGCACGCTGCCGCACGACATGGGCCGGCCCCGCGACGCGGCGGGCAATGTGGTGGCGCCGCGCATGGTGGTGCCCATCTTCGTGGCCACGCTGCTCGCGGTGGTGCCGTTCGCGTTCCTCGTGTGGCGCAACGACTACGCGGGCTGGGCGCTCAACGCCATGGGCATCGTGGCGTTCGGCAGCCTGCTCTACTCGGCGGTCACCGCGCAGGGGCTCGAGCGCAGCCGCATGTACGTGATCCTCATCCTCTGCTTCTTCTCGATGCTCTTCTGGGCGTTCTTCGAGCAGGGCGGCACGAGCATCTCCAACTTCACCGACCGCAACGTCGACCGTGTGAACGGCGGCACCGCGGTGTCCGCCGGGCAGACCTACTCCGATGTGGGCATCACGCAGGAGTTCCTGGGCGTCGAGGTGGCCGGCCGCGTGTGGACGCTCGAGGACATCGATGTCGCGCGCCAGGCGCTTGCCGCCGAGGGCGAGGCTGCGGGCCATGTGGTGCTCGAGTTCAAGGCCAGCGCCGAGGATGTCGCGGCGGGCGTGACCGTCGACGGTGTCCCAGTGGTCGAGGACACGGGCTACGCGTACACCATGACGTGGCGGGAGTTCCTCGCATCGCCCGTCAAGCCCACCGCCCGCACCGCGCCGCCCGAGAAGTTCGCGGCGCTGCCCGAGGCCGAGCAGTCCGGCGCGGGGCGCGTGACCTTCACCGCCGACGAGGGCGATGCCACGCAGGGCCTCGTGGTGGGTGGCGACGAGATCAAGGCCTCGGTGTTCCAGGCCGCGAATCCCACCTTCATCCTGCTGTTCGGACCGGTCTTCTCGTGGCTGTGGGGCTCGCTCGGCCGCCGCGACCCGAGCCCGGGCGTCAAGTTCGCCCTCGGCCTGGCGCAGTGCGCCGCTGGCTTCGGCTGCCTGTGGCTGGGCGCCACGAGTGCCGACGCCAACGGCATGGTCGCCATCTCGTGGCTCCTCCTCGGCTACATGCTGCACACCACGGGCGAGCTCTGCCTGTCGCCGGTGGGCCTGTCGCTCGTCACCAAGATCGCGCCCGCGCGCGTCGTGAGCACGATCATGGGCGCGTGGTTCCTCGCCACGGCGTTCTCGCATCTGCTGGCCGCCGGCATCGCCAAGATGACGGGCGTCAAGGAGGGCGGCTCGGGCACGGTGCCCCCGCCCACCGAAACGGTGGCGGTCTACGGCGAGGTGTTCGGCATGATCGGCATCGCCGCCATGGTGTCGGCGCTCATCGTGCTGGCGCTGTCTCCATGGCTCACCCGCATGATGGCGCTCGACGCCACCGAGACGCGGGCGGGCGGCGCCCACTGACGGTTGCCGCCGCGGCCGTCCCGCTCACACCCCGAGCGGGATGCCGAGCGCGATCCACAGCACCAGGAACGCCGTCCACAGGACGAGCGCGGCGATGCAGTACGGAACCAGCAGCGCGATGAGCGTGCCGATGCCCGCGCTCTTGTCGAAGCGGCGGATCGCCACGAGGATGATCACGAGGTACGCGTTGAGCGGCGCGATCGGGTTCGTGCACGAATCGCCCACGCGGTAGGCGCACTGGACGACCTCCGGTGCGATGCCCGCCGTGCCGAGCATGGGCACGAGGATCGGCGCGAGGAACGCCCACTTGGCGCTCGCGCTCGACACGAAGAGGTTGAGCACCGCGACCACGACGACGATGGCCGCGACCATCGGCCCCTCGCCGAAGCCGATGGCCTTGATCGCCTCGCCGCCGGTGACGCCGAGGACACTCGTCAGCCCCGACTGCTTGAACCACGCGATCGTCTGCCCCGCGAAGAACGCGAGCACGAGGTAGGTGCCCATCGCCGACATCGACTCGCCCATCCGGTTCGCCACGCAGCGGTCGGAGCGCAGCTCGCGCGAGACGAGCCCGAAGGCGATTCCGGGCGCGAGGAAGAGGACCATGATGATGGGAACGAGCGCCTCGCTCCAGGCCGGCACCATCGTGTTCGTCGAGTGGCGCAGCACGGTGCCCGTGAGCGGACCATCCGGCACGACCGCCATGGCGAGGAACACGCCCGCGACCAGTAGGAACGCGACCGTCGCGGCGGCGAGCCCGCGCCACTCGTCGCGCGAGAGCGCGGGGACTTCCTTGGCCATGCCGCCCGCTGCGATCTGCGCCTCGACCGTCGCGCGCGAGAAGCGCGGCTCGACGATGCGCGCGGTGACGAACCACCCCAGGCCGGTGAGGAAGAAGGTCGACGCGAGCATGAACCAGTAGTTGCAGGTCGGTGCGACCTTTGCGGCGGGGTCGATGACCTTGGCCGCCTGCTCGGTGAGCCCCTGGAGCAGCGGATCAAGGCTGGTCACCGCGACATTCGCGCTGAAACCGCCGGCGATCCCGAAGGTCGCCGCGGCGATCCCGACGAGCGGCGAGCGGCCGACCATCGCGAAGACGCCCGCCGCGAGGGGCGGCAGCACGACGTATCCGGAATCAGCCGCGGCGCTCGAGTTCACCCCGATGAAGACGACCATCGGCGTCAGCAGCCGCACGGGCGTGATGCGCACGAGCAGCTTGAGGAGCGCAGGGAACAGCCCCGTGCGCTCCGCCACGCCGATCCCGAGCATGGCCACGAGCACGATCGCCAGCGGCGGGAAGTCGAGGAAGTTGCGCAGCGCCGAGGTGAGCATCCAGCGGATGCCGTCGGCCGTGAGGAGGTTGGTCACGCCGAGCGTCTTGGCCGGATCACGCGGGTCGACCACCGACCAGCCCGCGCTGGCGCCGACCGCGCTCAGGAGGAGGACGGCGATCCCGAGCAGCACGAACAGCGTGGCGGGATCGGGAAGACGATTGCCGATCCGTTCGACGAGCCCGAGGGCGCGGGCGATGAGGCCCTGGGAGGGCGCGGTGGTTGGCAACGGTGCGTTCATGGTTCGACTCCCGCGGGGCAGCACCCCGCCTGTGTTGCAACGGCGGGGGCGATGGCCGCGCCGAGATGATCCAACCGGCGGCCGCGGCGCCGCTCAGCCGCCCACGCGCACGAACGTACCCTGCTTCGGGTCCTTCGCCACGCCGGGGAACTGCAGCACGCGGTTGTGCATGGCCACGTACACGCCGGGAGCCAGCAGCTGCACCGCCACCAGCGCCTCGGTCACATTCTGCGTGGCATCGGTGCGGCGCATCTCGTACGGCCGCATGGCGCCCGTGAGCACGATCGCCTTGCGGGCGCCGCCCTTGCCCTCGAGCCGCTCGTGGATGCGATCGCCCGTCTTGGCCAGACGGTCGGTGCCGTGCACGATCACCACGCCATCGTGGTTCCGCGACATGAGCTCGGCGGTGTCGGCGATCAGGTCGTGGTCCGACTCGCTCATGTCCAGCGAGTCCTTGTTCATGAGCGGCACGCGGTCGATGGCCACGCCGCGCAACTCGAGGGTCGCGAGCAGCATGTCGAGCACGCTGAGCTTGTTCGAGAGCACGCCACCGAGCTCGTCGTAGGTCTTCTCGATCGTGCCACCCGTGGAGATGAGCGCGATGCGGAAGATCGAGTCGTTGCTGCGGGTGGCCATCGCGGGGGCGGTGAGGGTGGTCATGGGCGGGGTCGAGGCGGGTCGGGCAGGATATCGGCTGCACCGCAGCCCACCCCGCATTTCCTGCGGCTCGATGGCCGATCCCGCCTGCCGCTCTTGACTTTCCCCTGCTTTCTCCGATGAATGGCCCACCGCATGATCGGCCAGGCCTCCAGTCCCCCGCCCACCGGTGCAACCGAGACGCTCGACGCGCTGGCGCGGCAGTTCCAGCAGCTGCCGGTGGCAAGCCTCGCGCCCGCCATCATCCTGCTGCTCGGAGGAGTGCTGCTGCTGATCGCGGGGCGCCACCTGCTGCGTCCCGTGATGGTGGCCACGACCGTGCTCTTTGGCGCGCTGCTCGGGCCGTCGCTGCTCGGAGGGGTGTTCCCGGGGCTCGGCGGATTCGTCCTCGCGTTCCTCGGCGGGCTCACGGGCCTGGTGTTCGTGGCCATCGCGTGGCGGCTGGTGCTCGGCGCCGCCACCGGCGTGGTCGCCGCCTGCGCCTGTGCGTTCCTGGCCATGCTGCTCATCGATGCCGGCTTCGTCGACGCGCGGCTCGGCGACCCCACCGCGCCGGCCATGTCCGCCGCCGATGCCGAGGCACACCGCGCCGTCGTCGACCGTGCGCCCGCCATCGTGCACCCGCTGGTCGACTGGGCCGATGCGCGCTGGCGCGCCGAAAGCGACCAGGTGCGGGTCTTCCTCTTCGCCGCCGCCGCGGGCGGCGCCTTCGTGGGGCTCGTGCTGGGCGCGTGGCTCACCGCCGAGTCCGCCGCACTGCTCACCAGCCTCGTGGGCGCGATCTTCACGCTCGTCGGCGCCATGCCCTTCGTGGCCAAGCTCTCCGACCGCGCCGCGCAGGGCGCGCATCCGCTGGGCTGGCTTCTCCTGTGGCTGGCGCTCGCGCTCGCGGGATGGCTCTTCCAGACGCGCAAGTCGGCAACGGGCGAACGCAAGCCAGAGCAGCCGCCCGAGCGCGACCGCACGCCGACGGGCGAGCCGCCCACCGAAAACGGGTAGCATCGACCGCATGGACTGCTTCTCCTACCGGAACGGCGAGCTCTACGCCGAGGACGCGCGCGTGTCCGACATCGCCGCCAGCGCGGGAACGCCCTGCTACGTCTACTCGCAGGCCACGCTCGAGGACCACTACGACCGCCTCGTCGATGCCTTCCGTCCGATCGATCCGCTGGTGTGCTACTCGGTCAAGAGCTGCAGCAACCTCGGTGTCCTGCGCGTGCTCGCCGCGCGCGGCGCGGGCATGGACGCCGTGTCGGGCGGCGAGCTCTACCGCGCCAAGGCGGCGGGCGTGCCCATGTCGCGGTGCGTGTACGCGGGCGTCGGCAAGACCGACCGCGAGATCCGCGAGGCCATCCTCGGCGGCCTCGGCCTCTTCAACTGCGAGAGCGAGGAGGAGTTCGAGAACATCGCCCGCATCGCCGGCGAGCTCCGCCGCGAGACGCGCGTGGCGCTGCGCATCAACCCCGATGTCGATCCGAAGACCCACCGCTACACCTCGACGGGCAAGAAGGAGACCAAGTTCGGCGTCGACCTCGAGCGGGCGCGGCGCTTCTTCGCCACCTACGGGCGCGATCCGTTCGCGCGGCTCGAGGGCCTGCACCTCCACATCGGCTCGCCGATCTACACCGTCGACCCCTATCGGGAGGCCATGACCAAGACCGCCGCGCTCGTCGACGAGCTCGCGCGCGACGGCTTCGCCATCCGCTCGATCGACCTCGGCGGCGGCTTCGGCGCCGACTACGAGAGCGCGCAGTCGCCGCCGCTGCGCGAGTACGCCGAGGCGATCATCCCGCTCGCCAAGCCGCTCTTCGACCGCGGCGTGCGCTTCATCCTCGAGCCGGGGCGCACCATCGTGGCCAATGCGGGCATCCTGGTCCTGAGCGTGCTCTACACCAAGACCTCGGGCGACAAGCGCTTCATCATCTGCGATGCGGGCATGAACGCCCTGCTGCGCCCGTCGCACTACGGCAGCTTCCACTTCATCTGGCCCGTCGCGCCCGGCGAGGCGATGACGCCCGCGCGGCGCACGCTGGATCCGAAACTGCCGGGAACGGTGGCGCAGGATGTCGTGGGCCCGCTCTGCGAAACGGGAGACTTCCTCGCGCTCGACCGCGTGCTGCCCGCTTCCATCAGGCGCGGCGACCTGCTGGCTGTCTTCACCGCGGGCGCCTACGGCATGAGCATGGCCAGCCGCTACAACTCGTCGCCGCTGCCCGCGGAGGTGCTCGTGTCGGGCGCACGCGCCCAGGTCGTGCGCGCGCGCGAATCGTTCGAGACGCTCGTGGAGCACGAGCGCACCCCCACCGCGCTCGACCTGCGCCGCACGGAAGTCGCCGACGGCGCGTCCGCGCGCGCGGACGCAGGGGCAATCCACGCATGATCCTCTTCACCACCGATCTCCTCTTCGGCAGCAAGATCCTCGGCGCAGCCAAGTACGCGGGGCTGCGCGGCCAAGGCGTGCGCAACCGTGCGTCGCTCGCGCAGCACGCGGCGGGCGCGTCGCACTTCTTCCTCGACCTCGAGGCGGAGCTCGCAGAGGGCGAGTCGGCGGAGGAGTTGCTCGACGCGGCCCTCGGCCACTCGCACCTGCGGGTCTTCGCCTTCGCCGGCCACCTGCAGGCCGACAAGCTGCGCGCCGCGCAGCGCCGGCTCGCTGCCGCCCCAGCGGCTGGTGGCGCGCACGAGGTGCACTCGCGCGGGTCGCTCAACGCACGGCTCGTCGAGATCCTGCCGCCGGCGGCGCCGCCCGTCGCGGCAACGCCTGCAAAGGAACCCACCTGATGGTCGGCCGCGAGGAGAACGGCGTCTGGATCACCCTCAAGGAGACGATCCACGCCCCCGCCGCGGAGGTCGCTTCGTGCATCTCCACGGCCGCGGGATTCTGCCGCTGGCTGGCGGTGGCCTGCGAGTTCGATGGCGCGGCCGGAGACACGCTGGCCATCTCCTGGGACCGCGAGTGGATCCACTCCACCGAGGTCAAGGTGCTCGACTTCGACGCCGACCACGCCCACGATGGCCACGCCCGCATCCGCTTCGAGTGGTTCCCGTCCGCCCTCGAGGATACGGCGACACCCGTCGAAATCACCGTCACCCCGCTCGCCACCCGCGGCGACGGAACCTCGGGCACCCGCGTGATCCTGCGCCACGGCCCCTTCGCCGCCGACGCCGACGCGCTCATCTTCATGGCCGACAGCGCCGAAAGCTGGCGCTGGTACCTCTGCAACCTCCGCTCCGTGCTCGAGCAGAAACACGACATGCGCGCGGTGCGGCCTCTGTGAGCGGGGCGCGTCTCGGGATCTGGGTGGATCCGCGCCGCCGCGAGCCCGGTCGGTCGTCCGCTCAGGCCTGCATCGTCTCGGGCGACTGAGGTCCGCGCCACCCGGGCGGCAGATGCTCGGTCATGGAGGCAAGAACGCGGGCCGCGAGTTCCAGCGCCCTCTCGGCTTCTGCACGATCAATCGATGGCGCGTCTCCGGGATACCGGAAGATCCAGGCGAACTCGGTCATGAGCGAGGCATCGCGCATGAGCGATTCAAGTGCCGGCTCAAGCCGCGCGACCGCACCTCCGAGTTCCGTGAGATTGTGCGTCTTGCGAAAGGGCTGCTCCCGAGACACGAGAAAGGCCTTGATCGACTTCTCCACGCACTGCTGACAGTGAAACGCGATATCCCGAAGGAGCGGCGGCGACGCTGTCAGATCATGCCTGCCAGCGCGAAGGTCCTCCTCGGCGCGCAGGATCCACGCTCGAACCTCGAGCACGCGAGGATCGGGCTCGGCGCCACTGGGATCAGGCGACATGCAGGAGCCTTCCCTCGCGGAGGATCGTCCACGGCAGCGAGGCGACCACGCCGCTCCGCTGATCGAACTCCCGCCGGGTGAACACGACGACGTCCGCCCCGCGCTCAAGCCCCCAAAGCGCTTCCGCAGCCAAGCGACTCGAGCGGCGCGACGGCTCGGCGCCGTCCGGCACCACCACCGCCAGATCAATATCGCTATCCGCGCCGGCATCACCCCGAGCCTCGGAACCAAAGAGATAAACCTGCGACGGGGCGTACGCGTCGACGATTCGCCGCAGCACCTCGTCAAGAACGGTGGCGTTTCCAGAGGTCACGCCTCCATGCTATCGGGCGGCAGCGTGACTTTCCACGATCCGCCGCATCCGCAACCTCCCCTATACTCGCGCTCCCATGTTCGAGAACCTGTCCGAACGCTTCTCCTCCGCCTTCCGCTCGCTGTCGGGGCGTGGCACCATCTCCGAGTCGAATGTCCGCGAGGCGCTCGAGGAGATCAAGACCGCACTGCTCGAGGCCGATGTCGAGCTCGGTGTCGCGCGGCAGTTCTGCGACGAGGTGATGGAGAAGGCCAAGGGCCGCGAGGTCACCAAGAGCCTCAAGCCCGGGCAGGAGCTCGTGGGCATCGTGCACGACGAGCTCGTGTCGTTCATGGGGCCCGAGGACTCGAAGCTGTTCCTCGTCGATCCCGGTCCGACCGTGATCATGATGTGCGGCCTGCAGGGCTCGGGCAAGACCACCACCTGCGGCAAGCTCGCCGCGTACTTCAAGAAGGCGGGCCGCTCGGTGCTCGTGGCCGCCGCCGACCTCCAGCGACCGGCTGCGGTTGAGCAGCTCCAGCAGGTGGTCGAGGGCGTCGCCGAGCACGCCAAGGGCAGTGCGAAGATCAGCTTCTACGGCGAGCCCGACAAGTGCGCCGAGTACGGCAAGGCCGTCAACGCCGCCGTCGGCGTGTGCCGTCGCGCGGTCGACAAGGCGCGCGCCGAGCGCTTCGATGTGGTCATCCTCGACACCGCGGGCCGACTGCATGTGAACGATGAGCTCATGAAGGAGCTCGAGGCCGTGCGCATGAGTGTCCAGCCGCACCAGATCCTGCTGGTCGTCGACGCGATGACCGGACAGGACGCCGTGCGCAGCGCCAAGTCGTTCCACGAGCGGCTCAAGGTCGACGGTGTCATCCTCACCAAGCTCGACAGCGACACCCGCGGCGGCGCGGCGATCACCGTCAAGAAGGTCACGGGCGCGCCCATCAAGTTCCTCGGCACGGGCGAGAAGTTCGACGCGCTCGACGAGTTCAGCGCCAAGCGCATGGCCGGCCGCATCCTCGGCATGGGCGATGTCGTCTCGCTCGTCGAGAAGGCCCGCGAGGAGGTGAGCGACGAGGAAGCCGAGAAGATGGCGGAGAAGCTCGCCAAGGGCCAGCTCACCATGGACGACTTCCTCTCGCAGATGAAGTCGCTGCGCCGCATGGGACCCATGAAGCAGCTCCTCGGCCTGCTGCCGGGCGTGGGCAGCGCGCTCAAGGACATCAACATCGACGACAAGCAGTTCGACCGCCTCGAGGGCATGGTGCAGTCCATGAACAAGGACGAGCGCCGGAACATCAAGGTGCTCAACAAGAGCCGCGTGCGCCGCATCGCCGAGGGCTCGGGCACCACCAGCGCCGAGGTCAACCGGCTCACCTCGCAGTTCGAGATGGTGCAGAAGATGACCGCGAGCATGGCGTCGGGGAGCATGGCGTCGGGCGGCATGGCTGCTCGCATGCAGGCTGCCAAGCAGATGGCCGCCGGCGGCGGCATGCCAGGGATGCCGAGACTTCCCGGCATGAGCTTCAAGGGTACGAGCGCCACCGTGTCGCCCAAGTCCAAGTTCAAGCAGCGCAAGAAGTGACG
The DNA here is from genome assembly GCA_903856525.1 of uncultured bacterium. Taxonomy (GTDB): domain Bacteria; phylum Planctomycetota; class Phycisphaerae; order Phycisphaerales; family SM1A02; genus QWPT01. Next base: position 12,604 of record CAIOCH010000185.1, read on the forward strand.
CGCGCATGAAGACGAGCGAACTCGACTACGACTTCGACCCCACGCTGGTGGCGACCGCCCCTGCGTCGCCCCGCGATGCCGCGCGGCTGATGGTGGTCGACCGCGCGCGCGGCTCGATCGCGCACCGCACGGTGCGCGACCTGCCCGCCATCCTGTGCGCGGGCGACCATCTCATGGTCAACGAGACCAGCGTGCTGCGCGCACGGCTATCGCTGCATCGGGCGGCAGGCGGCGAGATCGGCGCCTTCCACACCGAGGGCCTGCTGCTCGAGCCGAGTGCGGAGCGGCGCGCCGACGGGGTCGCCGACATGTGGCGCCTGCTCGTGCGGCACGCGAAGCGCTTCCATGCGGGCGAGCGGCTCTCGCTGCACGACGCGCACGGCATCGACCACGGTGACCAGGTGGAGCTCGTCCGGCGCGACGCGGAGGCGTGGATCGGGCGTTTCCACGCGGGAGCGGGCGGCGGCGACATC
>CAIOCH010000186.1 GCA_903856525.1 uncultured bacterium
CGCGGGGGCGGGCGGCGTGGAATGGTTGGACGGTCGGATCCGCGCGTCCGCAGTCAGGGCGCACGCGGCGAAGCACCGCCGTCGTCGAAGGGCCGGCGTCGTGCGGACCGTTCGTGACTGCGGCGCTGCAACCGTTCACCAGCGGCGATCCATGTCATAGGCGACCCATGTCAAGCGCGCTCCACGTCAAACGCGAAAGCGAAGTCTGATAAGCAAGCCCTGCCCCCACGCGTCCGAGAAGTTTCCTCGCCGTCCGATCGACCCGTGGCGATGGATTACGAAAGGGTCGTTATCATCCGCGTCCCACCGCCCCCTCCCAGGGACTTCCGGCGGGCCGCGCTCGCGGACCTCAGCATTCGGAGACAGGAACCATGGCCTCTTCCAACACCGCTTGGGGCATCGAAATCGGACAGTACGCCGTCAAGGCGATCCAGCTCGAGCGCGTCGGTGACGGCGTGCGCGTGCGCGATTTCGTCGTCATCCCGCACCAGAAGGTCCTCACCACCCCCGGTCTCGAGGATCCCCTCGTCGAGGGCGGCCAGTCGCAGGCCAAGACGATCCTCGAGCAGACCCTCGCGCAGCTCGCGAGCCAGAAGCCGCTCGCCAACCAGAATGTGGTCGTCAACTACAACTGGTTTGGCAACCGCGGCCTCACGCGCTTCGTCAAGCTTCCGCCGGGCGACGCGAAGACCATCGCCGGACTCGTTCCCTTCGAGGCGAGCCAGCAGATCCCGTTCCCTCTCGAGGAGGTCGAGTGGGACTACCACACCTTCGAGGCGGACGACTCGCCGGAAGTCGATCTCGGCCTGTTCGCCGTGCAGCGCGAGCCACTCAAGGAGTTCCTCTCGCTCGTGAGCGACACCATCGGCGTCGAGCCGCGTGCGATTTCCCTTGGCCCCGTCGCGCTCTACAACGCGATCGCCTACGACCGGGATGTCGTGGGGCGTGGTGAGCCCATGGTCATTCTCGACATCGGCACGGGCTCCACCGACCTCGTCGTCGCATCGGGCTCGCGCTGCTGGATGCGTACGTTCCCGCTCGGCGGCCACAGCTTCACCGAGGCGATCGTCGAGGCTTTCGCGCCCACGGTCGAGCTCAAGTACGCGCAGGGCGACAAACTCAAGCAGGAGAGCGCCACCAGCAAGTACGCCAAGCAGATCATGGCCGCCATGCGGCCCGTGCTCGGCGACCTGCTCGACGACGTGCAGAAGTCGCTGCAGTTCTACGAGACCCAGAACCGCGGCACGAAGCTGCGCGAGGTCATCGGGCTCGGCTCGACGCTCAAGATCCCGGGCCTCCGCAAGTTCCTCGGCATGCGCCTCGAGCTCGAGGTCGAGCGCCTCGACCAGTACTCCAAGCTCGTGGTCGAGGGCCCAGAGGCCGCTGATTTCGCCGCGCACACGGTCAACTTCGCCACCGCCTACGGTCTCGCGCTGCAGGGCCTCGGCATGGCGACCATCGAGATCAATCTGCTCCCCGTCGAGAACGTTCGGCAGCAGGTCTGGTCCAAGAAGACGCGCTGGTTCGCCGCCGCCGCCGCCGTGGCATGTGCCGCCGGCGGGCTCATGTTCGTGCGCAACGTCATCGACAACGGGTCCGTTGCCAGCCGCGATGCGATCAACCGCGCCGAGGCCACGCTGTCCTCGGCGCAGGAGTTCAAGAGCCAGGTGCAGGGGCTCGCCGCCGATGTCGGCGCCACCGCCACCAACATGCTCGCGCTCATCGAGGACCGCGAGATCTGGCCGTTCATCGTGCACGACGCGGTGCATGCGGTCGCGGCGGGCAACGACGCCGCATTGCTCAGCGGCGACATCGCCAAGCTCGTGGCTGCAGGCACCCGTCAGCAGACCCTCCTCCGCGACCTCTCCGGCGTCTACAAGGTCAACGACAAGGGCGAGCGCATGATCGAAGTCACGATGAACGTCGAGTTCGTCGGCCTCGACAAGCAGGCGCACCTCGGCTCCACCGTCTGCCAGTGGCTCACCACCAACAGCAATCGCGCCGATGTCCCGTACACGATCGAGAATGTGCAGCCGAACACCGCGAGCATCGTCGACATGAAGGTGAGCGCGGCTGGCACGCTCGTGGCCGCGGCGGGCGAGTCTTCTGGAGGCAGTGCCTCCGGCGGCGAGGCCGCCGCTCCGGAGGAGCCTGATACCCGTGTCCAAGGTGGTTTCTCCGCCGGCACCGGCTCGGGTGGCAGCAACTTCGGCGGACTGACTGGTCGTCGCCGCCCGACGGGCGAGACCCAGGTGCGCCGTCCGGGTGGTCTGCTTGGTGGAACAGGTTCCGACGGCGGATTCAACGCCGGCAACTCCGGTGATGCCGAAAACCGGCCCGACGGAGCCCAGGGCAACCAATTCCAGCGCCAGGGCGGTCAGGCGGGCGGAAGCGAGTCGAAGGTCGACCTCGACAAGGTCGCTCCGATCCCCGAGCGTCCGGGCGTCTATCCGCCCGACAGCACGGTGCACATCGGCAAGGTCACGTTTACGGTCAAGTTCAAGGAAGCAATCCCGGCCGCGGCTCCTGCGGCGGAGGGCATGTGATGGCAGCGAAACTCCCCAAGCAGCTTGAGACGGTCGTCGGATGGGCCAAGAGCAATACGCTCGCGTTCGTCTTCTGTGCCATCATCGTCGCCGTACCCGTGGGCGCCTACTTCGCCGCAGGCGTGATGGGCGAGGGTGTCCGCAAGGAAGCGCAGCGTCGTGCCTCTGTCTACAGCGAGCTCGCGTCCGCCGCCAACGCCAACGCAGAGCTTCCTGTTCCCGGAGGCGAGCCGGTGGTGCTCGAGACGATCGCCACCGAGCGCGTCGTGCAGGATTTCCGCGAGGCTCTCGACAAGTACTCCAAGGATGCCTCCGAGGTGTACGTCAGCGCGCGCGCGTTCAACTACGGCACCGATTCGGCGCCCAAGCACGCGCCCGTCGTGGAGTCCTCGGTGTTCCCGGGCTACGACGCCAAGTCGACGACCGCGGCCGAGCAGGTCCGGTTCAAGGTGGCGGACGCTGTGGCGGCCGCATACGCCCAGCTGCTCGAGGCGGCTCGCGCCGGGGCTCCCCCGGTCGATGCCACCGTGGCGGCAGCGGTGGAGGCTGCGGAAACCCGCTACATCCAGGGCGACCTCGGCAAGAAGTCCCGCTCCGAGCTCACGCCCGAGGCGACCACCCAGCTCAACGCATTCCTTGGCAAGGTGCGCATCAATGAGTACGCGGAGGCCGCCAAGAAGATCTCGATGTATGCCGACCTGCGCGCCTTCGAGGTGCCGTCGCGAGCATCCGTGACTGGCCTGTACAAGTCTCCGGCCGATGCCGCCGCCCAGGACACTGCGCTGTTCGACATGCAGTGGAAGCTCTGGGTTGCGACTGATGTCATGCGGGCGTTCACGGAGTGCAATCGCAGCGCCGACTCGGTGCTCAAGGCGCCGGTCAAGCAACTCCTTTCCCTCAAGGTGCAGCCCCTCGCGAAGGCCGAGACCACGGGCGGTGGCGAGGCTTCCGCGATGGGTGCCGAGTCCGCACCCGCCGACGGTGCGGCGTCGGGCGCAGGTGAGGCTGGCGGCGACATGGCGGCCGCCGCTCCGGCGGCAAATGCAGCGCCAGTCATCGACCCCAAGCAGCAGGTCACGCTCGACTTCAGCAAGAGGTTCACCGGCCGCATCAGCAACGGCATCTACGACGTACGACTGGCCGATGTGACGTTCGTCGCCGAGACCGCCCGCCTGCCCGAGATCTTCGACGCACTCGCGCGGCAGAACTTCATGACCGTCACCAACGTCCGCCTCGCACCGGCCGATCCATTCTCCGCCGCACGTGCGGGCTACCTGTTCGGTGCTTCGCCGATCAGTCAGGTCACCATGACCGTGGAATCCCTCTGGTTCCGTGACTGGACCGCTCGTCACATGCCCACATCCGTGCGCACCGCCCTCGGCGTCGCCACCTCGTCCCCTGTGGCGGGTGACGGTTCCGGGAGCGGTGAGGCTCCTGCAGAGGGCATGTGATTCCGCTGCCGCCGTGATGTCCAGCCGATCGCTCCCGCATTAGGCAACATCGTCCACCACGAGATCAGTCGTCCCGTACGAAACCACCCGTCCCGAGGGCGGACCCTTCCAGTAACCCGCCGCTACCCACGGCTTTCCATCGGACCAAGGCATGAAGAACAAGGGCATTCCGTACATCGAGCAGCACATCGAGAAGTTCGTTCTCGGCGCGGCTGGCGCAGTCTTCTTCAGCGTGATCGCGTGGCAGGTGCTCGGCACCCACAACAACGTGACACTCGATGGCCGCAACGCGCGTCCAAGCGAGATCGATGACGCGCTGGCGAGCAAGTCGCAGTTGCTCAGCGAGAAGCTCGAGCAGCCCGCGCCTCCGTTGTCCGAAAAGCTGGGCGACCGCCTCAAGCCCCAGGCGAACGATTTCGCCTCGAGGCTCGGGTCGGCCGTCTCCCCGAAGCCGGCGTTGCCGCAGATCGAGCCCGCGCTCGCGTCCGCGCTCCAGTCCGATGGTGCGACCTCGGGCAAGCCGTTCCACGTTCCCGAGTTCGCGCCGATGGCCATGCGCCCGTCGCTCCAGGTCTCGGACACGGTGGATGCCGCCGCGGTCGAGAAGGACGAGCAGCTCAAGAAGTTCTTCTCCAACGGGAACTACGATCTAACCTGGGTCGTCCCGAGCGCGGTGCTCGATGTGACGCAGATCCGAAAGGAGCTCGCCTCGGCTGAAACCGGCGCGGCGATCCCCCAGTTCTGGTACCAGAGTTCTGTCTTCGTCATCGACATCGAGTTCGAGCGCGAGCGGCAGCTCTCCGATGGATCTTGGGGCGAGTCCACGCTCATCGCGCCACTGCCGGGACAGTTCAGCTTCCGCCCCGAGATTGCCAAGGGCGCCGATGCCGGACTTCGCGATTCGGCCTTCACCTATCTCTCGGACAAGGCGTCGCAGCGCAAGATCCTGCAGCCCGACTTCTTCCCCACGCGAGGTTCCAAGTTCTCTCCCGAGGTCGTTCTCGAGGACAAGACGGTTCTTGAGGTCCGAAGCGAGGATCCTGAGAAGGCCAAGCTCGAGGACGAGGTGCGTCGGCTCCGCAAGGATGTCACCAAGTGGACCATCGAGGTCACCCGCCTCAAGGAAGAGCTCGAAGGACTCGGCGGGCCGCTCGAGGACACCTCCAAGGAGGACAAGCGTCGCGAGGAGGAGCGCAAGCGCGACGAAGAGCGCAACCGCGGCAACGGCGGTACCGGCGGTGGACTGGGTCGTCCTGGCGGTGGACTTGGCGGTGCGGCTGGCGGCATGGATGGTGGGCGCCGGAAGCCCGGTGATGAGGCGAACAAGGAGCGGCGCATCCGCCTGACCAAGACCCTGAAGGAGCGCGAGGGCAAGCTGACTCGCGCCCAGGAAGATCTGGCCAGGAAGCAGGAGGCTGCGGGGCTGTCAGCCCAGGTCGAGAAGCCGGCCGACGCTGGATCGAGCAACCTCGACAAAGCCGATTCGGTGGTGGTCTGGGCCCACGACCTGAAGGTGGCTCCGGGCGAGC
>CAIOCH010000187.1 GCA_903856525.1 uncultured bacterium
ATCACGCGTAGCTGTGCAGCCCCGTGATCACGAAGTTGATCACGATCCAGTTGAAGAGCATCACCGCGGCACCGATGACGGCAAGGACCGCGGTCCACATGCCCTTGTCTTTGGACTTGAAGCGGACATGGACGAGCACGGCGAACACCAGGAAGGTGTTGAGCGCGAAGACTTCCTTGGGATCCCAGCCCCACGGGCGGCCCCAGGAGTGGTCGGCCCAAATGGCGCCCATGACGATGCCCGCCCACAGGAGGACGAAGGAGAGCTCCATGAGCACCATGGTCACGCCGTCGAGCACCTCGCCGAACGAGGCGCGGGCGCCGGTGAGCGGCTGCTCGCCGTTGGGGCCCGCGAGGATCAGGCTGCCCGCACCGCCGACGCGCGCGAAACTGGCGGCGCCGCCGAAGGCGCGATGGGCGATGTAGAGGCCGCCCGAGACCGCCGCCATGAAGATGAGCACGTAGCTGTAGATGATGACGTTCGTGTGGATGTAGAGCCACACGTCGTGCAGCACCGGCATCATGTTGTTGATCGCGGGGTTGAGCTGCACGGGCAGGAAGTACGCCGCCATGAGCGCAACCATGGCGCTCACCGCGGCACCCAGCGCGAAGAGGCTGTACATGGCCGTGCGCCGCACGAACCACTCGATCGGGTACGCGCCGATGACGCCGAACCACGCCGCGGTGGTGACCGCCTCGAACATGTTCGAGTTGGGCCAGCGGCCCGCGATGTACCAGCGCAGCAGCACGGCCGCGGTGTGCAGCAGCGCGGCCAGCGTGAAGACCACGAAGCCCGCGGCGCGCGCCTTGGGCCACTTGTAGATGAAGCCCACCAGCAGCAGCACCGACGCCGCGAGGTAGACGAGCCAGGTCTTGGTCATGTGGCCGTTGGAGAAGTACCAGTGCTCCCACGCGAGGCGGTCGGCCTCGGGGTAGCCGTTGGCATCGATCTTGGGAAGTTCCGCGGCCAGTGTGACCACGGCGGTGTTGACTCCGGCGGCATCGCCGCGGATCCAGGCGTTCACCAGGCCGCGCCATGCGTCCGCCACGGCGGTGCGCGAGGCCTCGGGCACATCGCTCGGTGGCTCGCGCTTCTCGGCCAGCAGGAGCATCGCGCCAGGCACCGGCTCGCGTCCATCGGCGAACATGACCTCGGAAATGCCGTGCCACTCCTTCTGGGTGTCGCCGTCTCCGCGGGGCACGATCAGCAGCCGCGAGAGGAGGAATCGCGGATCCTTCACATTCAGCGCGCTCTCGATCGCGTCCACGACCTTCGCGGTGCGCAGCAGGTCACCCTGCATCTCGCGCAGCACGGCGAGCACCTCGGGACGGGTGAGGATCTCCTCGGAGATGAGCCCGGTCTTCTTGAAGGACTCCATGTGCTCCGCGGTCGCAGGCAGGAGATCCTGCGCGAGCACGGCATCGGAGATCCGCGCGCGCGGGCCCGCGCCCTTCACGAAGATCACATCCGGCTTGCGGTACGCGTCGGGGCGGAACAGCATGTCGAGATAGGTGTAGAGCGGGTCCTGGCCGTTGATGCGGCGCGGGCCCGACACATACGACATCATCTCGCTGGCGAAGCTCGAGAAGCTCTTGAGGCGGCCGTCGGCCTGTACGGCGACGGTGGCGAGAGGGGTGAGGTTGACGGCCTGGGGGAAGGGCTTGTCGGCCAAGGCTGCGCGGGGCTGGGGGTCGGGCTGGGCGTCGGGCAGCGCGGCGGCCTTGCCATCGGCGACCGGAGTTTGCGCTGCCTCCTGCGACGGAGCTTGCGCGGATGCCAACGGCGCGACCCATCCGAGTGCGGAGCAGAGCACGCACGCAAGCAAGGCTCCCCGGCGAAGCGCGGATCCAGCCACGGCCGAAGACAGCGCGAAACCGACGGTCGACACGACGACATGCATGGCGCGGGACATCACGACTGCACCTCCTGCGGGGCGGACTTGCCCAGCTTGGCGAACACCTCCGCCTGACGGCGGCGCTTGATGACCGGCTTGACGTAGAACGCGTAGATCATGCCCGCGACGGCAATGCAGCAGCCGAGCAGCTGGATGTACACGCCCTCGCGGTTACCCACTCCGAGCACGGTGTAGTTGAGGCCCGCGCTCATGACCTCGCCCTCGCGCGGACGCGAATCCGGCGGATCCCACTGCGCCTGGAAGAACCAAAGCCCGCGGTGCTCCACGGGGTTGTTCACGCTCACGTCCACGGTGTCGCTCCACGCGCCGCCATCATCGCGGAAGCGCAGGCGGCTCCTGTAGTCGCGGATCGAACCCTGCGCGCCGGTGAAGCCGCCGATGTGCGAGCTGAGCACGAACTCGTCGAGCGCCACGTCGGCCTTGAGCGGAAGGCGCTGCCGCGAGAAGAGGACCTCGACCTCGCGGCCATCGGCCAGTCGCACCGTGCGCGGCTCGAACGGAGCGCGACGGAGCGCCTCGCGATCGCTCTCGAACACCCATCGCGTGAACGGCATCCACTCGGCCTTTCCGCCGGGCACCGACACCAGCGCCTGCGCGAAGGTCTCCATCGCGTCGCGCTGCCGCTGCTGCTTGGGCACCACCAGCGGCTTGGTCTCGAACACGCCGCGCGCGTACATCTCGTCGACGCGCACGGTCACTCCCCCGCCGATGACGGCGGTCTCGCGCGTCTTGAGTTCCTGCACCGTGGGCTCGGCGCCCACCGCCGACACCAGCCGCAGGCGCCCTTCCTCGGGACCATGCGCGAGCATCACGAGCGCGAGCCCGTTGCCGGGATCGAAGGTGATCTCGATGGAGTCGTCCTTGAGCTTCGGGCCGCCATGCGCATCGGACGCATCCGCCTCGGTCACATCGCGTGTGAGCGCGGGATTGTCGAACACCCAGCGGCGGAAGAGCCCCTTGGGCGTGCGCACCTCGAGGATGGCGATGGCCACGTTGCCGCCCGAGATGGGGATGTTGTCCTGGACATTGACCACGCGGTACGCGTACGCGGCCTTGCCGTCGATCTCGGAACCCTTGATCTCCACGAACGGCGCGTTGGGGTTGGCCGCCGCCACCTCGCGGATGATCTCGCGCACCTCGATGTTGGCGGCGGGGATGCGCACCGTGATCGCAGGCTGCCGCGTGTAGCGCTCGAGCTGGCGCTCGTTCTCGAGGTGCACGAAGCGCAGGAGCCCCTCGTCGGCCTTCGAGGCCTGCGGATCGAGCGCCACGAGCCGGTAGGCCGCGCGCTGACCGCGGTCGCTCGCCACCTCGACCACTGCCATGGGATTGATCGGCGAGCTCGGTCCGCCGTCGGCGACGCGGCTGCGCGGGATCGCGTAGCGCAGGTAGCCGTTCACGCGGAACGTGACATCCTTGAAGGGATCGTCGGGCGCGACCGGACCAACCGCGATGTCGATCGGGTCGAGCGGCAGCATGTCGTCGCCGCCCGACTGGAACACGTCGTCCCTGCTGCCGATGTAGTCGTTGTACAGCGGGAGTCCGTGGATCGGCCGCTCCGTCCACGTCGTTCCGCCCTTGGGACGCACATAGAGCGCCCACGACTTGGCGAGGTCGTTTCGCAGGTAGAACCACTCCTGCGCCTCGAACTCGAGGTTCATCGCGAGCCCCTCGTCGAAGATGGGCTTGCCGATCTCCTTGACCGCCCGCTTCATCGGCTGGGCCTGGTCGTCGGTCAGGATGAGGTCCTCGGTGAGCTGCGGATATCCCGCGAGCAGCTGGCGCATGAAGCGCTTGCCGTCGCGCTCGACCGCCACCGTCACGGAGTAGGTGCGCTTGCCCTTGTCGTCGCCGGTCAGGAGCTCCCATGCAGGGTCGATGCCGCGCACCTCGAACATCACGCGGCCGGCGCCCTCGCCCAGCTCCACGCGCTGCCCGGGCGAAGCGACGAACTCGACGCGCTCGCGCCTGCTCGATCCATCGGCCTGCGGCATGTCGAACTCGGCGACCACCTTGCGGCGGGCAACCGGGGTGTCGCCCTCGACCTTGAGGCCGAAGTAGATGAACGATCCGATGACGAGCACGATGATGCCCGTGTGGATGCCCCACACGCCGTAGTTGACGGGCTTGAAGGGGATGCGCCGGAGTGTCGTGACCACGATGTTGATCGACAGCAGGATCATCATCAGGTCGAACGGCCACCAGTGGAACCACTCGAACTCGGTCATCTCCAGCCCGCGCCACTGGCGCATCTGGTCGTGCGCCCAGTTCTCCGGGTTGAAGATGTTCCAGGTGCCCGCGTCGAAGTCGGGGTAGACGATGCCCGCCGACCCGATCGACGAATAGACGAACAGGACGACCATGAGCCAGATGCCCAGCTTGACGCTCGAGAAGAGGTCCAGCAACCGGCCCACGGCTCCGCTGCGCCACCACGGCGGAGCATCGCTGGGGGCTCGGTCGGTACTCGCGTCGTTGGGCTTGGTCTTCATGAGGTCCTTCGGCGTGCGTTCCACGGCCGCCGGGGCGGGCTCGCGGGGATCGGATGCTAGCGCCCACGCGCGCGGCACGGGGCCTGCGTGTACCGCCGTTCTGACGCGGCGCCGCACAGACAGCCGATGATCTATCATCGGCCGTTTCCAAGGACCAACCATGACCATCTCACCAATTCTCGCCGCCTCGCTCCTGATCACCGCATCCTGCTTCGCAACCGCACAGGACGCTCCCGTTCCTGCACCCGCGAAGGCGCCACCCGCCGCCCAGACCCCTGCTGCGGCCGCGATGGAGTACTGCGTCTTCCGCACCAGCAAGGGCGACATCGTCATCGAGCTCGACCGCGTCAAGGCGCCGATCTCGGTCGAGAACTTCGTCCAGTACGTCAAGGACGGCTTCTACAACGAGACCGTCTTCCACCGCGTGGTCGCGGGCTTCGTGATCCAGGGCGGCGGCTTCGACACCAAGGGCGTGCAGAAGCAAACCCGCACCCCGATCAAGAACGAATGGCAGAATGGGCTCAAGAACAACCGCGGCACCCTGTCGATGGCCCGGACCCCGATGCCCGACAGCGCCACCAGCCAGTTCTTCATCAACCTCAAGGACAACGCCGCCCTCGACACGCCCCGCGGCGGAGCGGCCTACGCCGTGTTCGGCAAGGTCATCTCGGGCATGGAGGTCGTCGACGCGATTGCGGCCGTGCCCTGCGTGGTCAAGGCCCCCAATCCCGAGCGCAGCACGCCGACCGAGCAGATCCTCACGGTCAAGGCGGAAATGCTGACCAAGGAGCAGGCAGAGGCGATGGCCAAGGCGAAGGCTCCTGCTGCGCCGGCCGCACCCGCCGCACCCTCGGCACCCGCAGCACCGACCGCGCCCAAGCCGACGCAGTCGTAAGCAGTCGCGGCATCTGACGGCACCCAGCGCGCGGACCCGTGAATCGCGGGTCCGCGCGCTGCCTTTTGCCCTTGCAGGGGAGATGCGCCTCGCTCACGCCTCGAACTTGATGCCCTGGGCGAGCGGCAGGTCCTTCGACCAGTTGATGGTGCAGGTCTGGCGGCGCATGTACTGCTTCCAGCTGTC
>CAIOCH010000188.1 GCA_903856525.1 uncultured bacterium
GAGGCCGCCCAGGTGCTCGACGATGGCCTGCATCATGGCGCTGACATCAGACTCGGAACTGACATCCGCGCGGTACGCGTGGGCGCGTCCACCGGATCGGACGATCTGCCGGGCGACACGCTCAGCGGCGACACCGTCGATGTCGCAGACCGCTATCGTTGCGCCTCGGGCGCAGAACTCGATAGCGGCTTGCTCGCCGATGCCGCTTCCTGCTCCCGTGATCAATGCGATCTTGTCTTTCATCTCGGTAAAAGTTATCAAAGCCGATCCTGCGCCACTCCGAGAGGTGGGGTGCGCGGAGGGCCTTCCACCGGAATCCCGAAAACAATGAACCCCTTTCTGACGACCATTGCATGGGGGCCGGGGACAGTCCTGTTCCCATGGCACCGAACGTCGGCGGGGACCTGAAACGATGACTTCCAAGACAGCGATGGCCGGGATGGAAGACGCGCCGTCGTCCGTGCCCGTGAGGTTGCTCGTGGCGGTCTTCGTCTCGGGCGTGGCCGGGCTGATGTACCAGCTCGTGTGGATGAGAAGTTTTTCTCTGGTGATCGGGAGCGCGCATACGGCCGTCGCTGCCGTGCTCGCGGCATACATGGGGGGCTTGGCGATCGGTGGCCTGCTGGGCGCGAGATGGGCTTCGCGACTCGCATCACCATTGCGAACTTTTGCCTGCCTGGAGGGCGCTGTGGCGCTCTTTGCGGTGGTCTTCCCGTTCGCGCTTCAGGCTGCAGCCGGCATCGTCTCGACCTGGCTCGGTTCCGGTGCCGAGCTGGCGACCGACGCTGGGTGGCTGCAAGCGACGGTCTATGGCGCATTGAGCGCCTTGGCGATCGCTGCGCCGACGATCTGCATGGGGGCGACGCTGCCGGTATTGGTCCAGGGCTCGCTGGGTCGAGTCGGCAGTCCGCCGGCATGGCTGGCCCAGCTCTATGGGGTGAACACGCTGGGCGCTGCGGTCGGCGCGGGAGTGGGAGGGTTCCTCCTGTTGCCCAATCTCGGTTTGTCTGCATCGACCTTGTCGGCGGCGCTTCTCAACCTTGCGGCGGCTGCACTCGTGCTGGTGGGGCCTTCCCGAATGCCGGTCCAGCCGGAAAGCCTCCCGGCCAAGCGCCAACCAGACAAGCGCCATAGCGAGGTCTCGGCGCCGTCAGACCGCAATGCATGGCCGTTCGTGTTGGCGGCATTCCTGATCTCTGCTGCATCATTTTCGCTCGAGGTCTTCTGGGCCCGCCTGCTCTCGCACCTCCTGGGCGGCACGATGCAGGGCTTCGCATCGATGCTGTGCGTCACCTTGCTCGGGATCGGTGCGGGCGGGATCCTCGCCCAGCGCTCGACCGGGCTCGCAGCGGATGGTCGCCGGTGGCTCATCCTCAGCCTCGTCGTCGCAGCGGTCGCAGTCATCGGCGCGTACGGTGTGCTTTCGATGGTGGCAGGAGACGGCCTGCATGCGGTACCCACGCTTGTCGTGGTCCTGCTGGCGATACTGCCGTCATCCATCGCATTCGGCTTGAGCTTCCCTTTGTTGGTCCGCTGCGGTGCCCGGTACGGTGAGGAGTATCCGCGTGTCACAGGGTGGATCTTCGCTGCAAGCACGACCGGGGCCATGGTGGGCGCCCTCGTCACCGCAAACGTGCTGCTTCCAGC
>CAIOCH010000189.1 GCA_903856525.1 uncultured bacterium
GCCATTGTCGGCGAGCGCCGCCGGCAGCCGCGACTCGACATGTCCCACGATCGCGCACAGCCCGAGCAGGCGCAGCGGCTGCACCAGCGCCACCGAGTAGAGCGCGCGCATGGCGTCGTGCGCCTCGCGCCCCGCGGCACGCAGCGCATCGCCCGCGGCGTCGCGCCTGCCGGTGACGAGCCTCGACAGCGCCACGGGGAGCATGATGAGGGCCACGACCGTGCCGCCGATCACACGCACGAAGTCGAGACCCATCTGCCGCAGGCAGCGGCCGAGGTGCGCCGCCAGCAGCCCCATGAGCGCGCCCAGCCTGCCGAGCGCGAGACCGCCCGCGATGATGGCGGCGCTGGCCGCGATCAGCGCGAGGATGGCGAGGGCCCACTCGAATCCCCTCATCGCGCGCCTCTCATGGGAATCCCCTCCGCGGTCCGGTGCGAGTCGGGCGAGTCGCCGCGCGTCACGATCGCCCGCCCCGCGCGCGCATCTGCGCCGAGAGATCCGCAGCGAGGAGCTCCTCCTGTGCGCGCCAGATCTCGCCGAGCGCGTCGTCGAACGCCGCGTCCTCGGCGGCAAGGCCGGCGCGGTCGGGCTCCACCCGCTCGTCGTCGGTGAAGCTGAACTGCTCGATGGCCGACCGCAGCTCCTCGCGCAGCGCCTCGCGCACGCGCTGGCAGTGCCGCGTGACCGTGGGCTCGCTGATCCCGAGCTGCACGCCGATCTCGCGCCCGCCGCGGCTCTCGAGCACGCGCATGCGGTAGGCCTCGAAGTGCACGAACTCGGAGCGCTTCTGTGCGGCGCGGATGGCGGAGTGCACCTTCGCCGCCATGATCCGCCGCTCGTACAGCTCGTCGGGCTTCGGATCACGCGACTGTCCCATCCACGTGTCGTCAAGGCTGGCGCCGCGGCGCCCCGAGCCGCGCTTCTGCGCGTAGCGGCGGTCCATCTCGTCGCCCAGCACGTGCTTGGCGATGGCGAGCAGCCAGGTCGAGAAGCGCACGCCGCGCTGCGGGTCGTAGCGCTCGATCGAGTCGGTGAGCGCCGCGAGCGTGTCCTGCGTGAGGTCGCGCAGCGTCTCCTCGCCGAGCCGACCGTTGCCCCAGCGGTACAGCGTGCCGCGCACCACGGGCCCGAACGCCTCCCACAACTCGAACCACGCCCGCTCGTCGCGCGCGCGCAGCCTGCGGAGGAATGCCGTGTCGACCGAGTGCATGGAGGGGAGTATCGCGGTCACGCGCCGCCCTTTGGAGGTGGCGGTCTGGGGTTTCATGCCAATTTCTCAGGCCGCCGCCGGCGCCATGAGGCGGGCGTCACCCCTCGCGTCGCGCCGGCTTGGCCTGCTTCGGCGGCGGGGGAGCCTTCTGCGGCGACAGGATCTCGTAGTCGAAGTCGCCGTTCTTGCGGCGGGTCCACTTGAGCACGAGTTCCCGCGGCTCGAGCCCGCGTGTCGTGACGGTGGGCGGTGTCGGCCGCTCCTCCTCCCGCTTGCGCTCCACGGTGCTCAGGCGCGTGAGCTTGGGCTGGATCATGTCGAACACCGGCTGCGTGGGCGTGAGCGCGTCCATCGGGATCTCGAGGACCTTCTCGTTGGCCTCGATGCGCTGCGTCCGTCCGTGCACCACGACCTCGGTGGCGAAGTTGCGCTCGGCGAGCCGCGAGAGCATGTCGTCGAACCCGTCGACCTTGACGCCGTTGCGCGACAGCTCCAGCAGTCCCTCCGCCATGAAGGTGATGCGCATGGCCGCCACCGCCAGCGCCGACGGCACGGCCTTGGCCGCCCACTCCTTCCACGCCCGCTCGAACTGCACGAGGTCGTTGGTTCCGAAGGCATCCACGAACGCGCGCTCGCTGGGCATTCCGGCGTGGATGCGCTGCAGGTAGCCCTCGAACGCGCGCTGGTAGCGGCCTCCGTCGGCCCAGCTCAGGTACTGCACCATCGACCACGCCTGCATGTACTGCACCGAGGCGTTGCCCGCCTGCACGTTGGCGTTCCACTGCTCGCCCGTCATGGTGAGCATGCGATGGAAGTCGACGGTGGCGTTCTGCTCGATCGCCTTCTTGATGGCCTCGATCGGACCGGGGCTCGCCTGGCCGATGATCACCTTGCCCTCGAGCACGATCGCCTCGCCGAAGTACTCCGCAAGGCCCTCGTTGAGCCATGGCGGCAGCGTGCCCGCGAACTTGCTGTGGGCGTACTGGTGGAAGCCCTCGTGCTGGATCACGTGGAACACGCGCGAGCGGGGGAGCGACTCGGTGAAGAAGGCGAGCCCTGCGCCGCTGGGCGAGATGAAGAACATGCCGCCGCTGCCCGTGGCGTTGATGGCGTAGCGGTCGCGCAGCACGCGCAGGTAGTCGCGCTCCTTGGCGAACATGAGCACGAACGGCACCTCGGGGGCGCGCTGCGCGAGGCTCGAGAGCCGGCGCGCGTACTCCTCGTAGATGATGTCGAGATGCGCCGCGTAGATGCGCGTGTCCTCGGGCGCGAGATCGCTCAGGATGCGGTAGTGCCGCGAGCGGAACTCGGCGCCGGGACTCCACTCGATGGGGCGCGGTGGCGTGGCCTGCGCCGGCGCGGCGGATGGGGACGCCGACGCATCCCGCGGCAGCGCCAGGGGCATCGCGACGAGGAGAAGGAGCGCGCAAAAGAGCCACGCGGAGGGGCGGCGGAGCATCGGCGCAGTCTAAACCCCGATGCCGTGGGAACTTCACGATTTCGGAGAGAACGGCGCATTCTCGGACGCGCCGTCGCGCCGTTTCGCGGAAAAACCGCGATTTTGCTGCTCTGCCGCAACACTTGAGGCATGGTCACGCAACAATGCCGTGGCTGCCTTCGGGCGGCCCGCGAGCGATGTTAGGGACACGCTCGTGTTCGCAAGCCTTCGGGTTGAGGGACCTGAAGGCGGGCGGAGGTAAAAAGGGACGGCGATGCGTCGCTAGAACGCGTCGCCAGTGAACGGCGGAAAGGGAACCTGCCGCTCACAAGCCCACTTCGAGGGACGCCTCGGGGTGGGATTTCAGGAGGGCCCGCGCATCTTCGGACGCGCGGGAACAAGGGAAGGTTGTTCCGCCGGGAAGCGGAGCAATCAAAACAAAGGGGTCCAACGGCGCACCGAAAAGGGGGCGCCGTTGGTCTTTTTGGGGCGGTCGCCGCGTGGTTTGAGCGGTCGCCGCTGCGGCGGCTCCCTCTGGTGGGGATGACGGTGGGGCGGTCGCCGCTGCGGCGGCTCCCTCTGGTGGGGATGGCGGGTGGGGCGGTCGCCGCTGCGGCGGCTCCCTCTGGTGCTCAAGTGGGGAGCGCGAAACTTCCGGGGCGGCTCCCTCTGGTGCTCAAGCGGGTGCCGCCCGATCTTGGGGCGGAGTCGATGAACGCGTGAATCATGCGGATCAAGTGGATGATGTGCGCGTACCGGAACCGCGAGCGATCTCGCGACGCGATCACCTTCCGTCTCGCCCGGTTGGATCTCCACCCAGGGCCGGCCTCCGCCCTCGCGACTTCCTGAAGCGCTGCAGATCTGTTGTCAGAAAAGTGCAGCACGGAATCTGACAGCAGCCGCCCTGGCGCGATCCGCGCGAGCCCCCGATGGCTCCTTCGATCGCGGTGGCGACGAGGAGAACGGCGCGATTCAGCATGGAAACGGCGTACCTTCCGCAGCCCCGCCACTCGCCCGACCTTGTATCCTCTTCGCTCCCATTCCGAACGAACGGAGCCCCGAGATGAGCACCACTGCCCCCGCCCCGAAGCCAGTCGACACCCGCGGACTTGCCGGCCAGACCGTCGGCGAGACCTCGGTCTGCGCCGTCACGCAGACGGAGCTCATCTACCGGGGATACGAGATCGCCGACCTCGCCGAGAACGCGACCTTCGAGGAGGTGGCATTCCTCCTGCTCGTCGGCCACAAGCCTTCTGCGGCCGAACTCGCCGCCTTCAAGGCCGAGGTCGCTTCCATGCGCGCGATTCCCGCGAGCGTGCGCGACGCGATCGTGCGCGTGGCCAAGGAGAGCCCGAACGCGCACCCGATGTCGATCCTGCGCACCGGCGTGTCGCTCCTCTCGCACCTCGACCCCGACTGCGAGGACAACTCGCCCGCCGCCGAGCTCCGCAAGTCGAAGCGCCTGCTCGCGCAGATCCCGACCATCATCGGCGCCTGCCAGCGCACCCTCGACGGCAAGGCACCGGTCGATCCCGACGCGTCGCTCGGCCACGCCGCGAATCTGCTCTGGTCGATCAC
>CAIOCH010000190.1 GCA_903856525.1 uncultured bacterium
AACCTCGGGTGCCCGTCAGTCGCCGCGAAGCGGAGACTGCGGAACGGTGGACGTGAGCCTTCGAGGTCAAGCCTTCGAGGTCGAGCGTTCGAGGTCGCGGCTTCGAGGTTCAAGTTCATGGATCCCACCATCCCACTCTTCGCCCAGCGCGCAACTGCACCGGCCCGCCCAGCCATCGCGCTCTCTCCGTGTCCTCCGTGCCTCTGTGAGAGACTCCGAACCTCGCCATCCACACTCCGCCCCACGACACGCGTGCCCCCGCCGCCCTCCCGTCACGCCCACCGTCGCCGTGCGCCGTTTCGGTAGACTCCGCCCACGATGACGCTGCGGCGGCAGACGACGAGTGCAGCCCTCTGGCAGATCCTGGCGCGCGGTGCCGACCGCGGGCTGCGGTTTGCCGCGAGTCTGGTGCTCGCGAGGCTGCTCGCGCCCGCCGACTTCGGTCTGCTCGCCGCCACCATGATGGTCGCCGGCATCATCGAGACGGTGTCCTACCTCGGCATCGACCAGGCGGTGGTGCAGTCGGCGCGCGGTAGCGAGCCGCGGTTCCTCGGTGCGGCCTTCCGCGTGCTGGCGCTGCGCGGCGTGGTGATCGCGGCGGTCACGGCCGCACTCTCCCCCGTGGCGGCCTGGTACTTCGAGAGCGCCGCGCTCACCCCCATGGTGCTTCTGATCGCCCTCACGCCGCTGCTGCAGGGGCTGGAGAATCCGTGGATGTTCGTGGAGCGCAAGCACCTGCGCTTCCGGTCGATCGCCATCGCCGCCATCGCGGGAGCGGTGGCGCAGGTGGCGACGTCCGTTGGCTGCGCGCTCGCAGGCCTGGGGGCGATGGCGCTGGCGCTCGGCTTCGTGGCGTCGACGTTGGTGTCGGTGGCCACGGGCTGGCTGCTCGTGCCGCAACGGCTCGATTTCGCGCGTGATCCCGGCGCGGCTGCGGAGCTCCGCGGCTTCGCCCAGCGCGCGGCGGGAGTGCCGTTCCTCATCATGCTGTCGAACAGCGCGCCGTCGCTCGTGCTCGGGCGCATCGCGGGGCTCGATGTCCTCGGCATCTACTCGCTCGCGCAGCGGCTTTGCTCGCTGCCGAGCGAGATCGCGCTGCCCATCTTCGGCACGGTGCTCACGCCCGCGTACGCCGGCATCCGCGACGACCTCGCGCGCGTGCGCCGCATATGGGTCAAGACGCTCACCGGCGTCGCGCTGCTGGTGATGCCCATTGTGGCGGCGCTCGTAGTGCTCGACGAGCGGCTGCCGAGCGTCCTCTACGGAGAGAAGTACACGGGGTCGCCCGGACTGGTGTCGATGATCGCGCTGGTGTCGCTCGTGTCGAGCCTCACGTCCTGCTGCGGGCCGATGTTCTGGGGGCTCGGCAGGCCTGAGATCGACCGGCGATCACTCGTCATCCGCGTGGTGTGCATCGCAGCGCTCGCGCCGATCGCGGCGTGGCAGGGCGGGGCGACCATGTTCGCGGCCAGCATCGTGCTCGCGCTCGCGGTGGGACTGGTGTATTGCCTGCATATGGCGCGGCGGCTGGTCGAGGCGCGGCGTCGCGAGGTGCTGCGGGCGCTGGTGCCCGGTGCGCTGCTCGGCGGTGCGACGCTCGGAGTGTGCGCGGCGATGCGCATGGTCTTCGAGACACGCGGAATCGGCGACGAGGTGCTGGTCGCCGTCGTGCTCGCGGTCGCGGCCATCGCCATGCTGGCGGCGGGCGTTTCGATCAAGCGGGGGGCGATCGGATGACGCGTGACTTCGAGCGCAGGCTGTGGTTCGTGGCGATGGCTTGTCTCGTGGGCGCCATGGTCGCGCACGGGTTCGCCGACGAGGCCGTGGCGCGCGCGGCCCGCGGGCACGCGCTCGAGAAGGTCGCGCCCATCCAGTGGGTCACCGAGTTCGGCGAGGGCGGCTGGTGGCTCATTCCGGCGGGAGTTGTGTTCGTGGTTGCGGCGGCGCAGAAGCGCCACAACCTCGCGCGCTGGGCCTTCGCCATGATCGCCGCGGTCGGTGGCAGCGGCATCGTCGTCAACCTGCTCAAGATGGCGATCGGCAAGACGCGCCCGCGGCTTCTCTTCGAGGAGGGGCGGCTGGAGTTCGAGCCGTTCACCTACGGGCACGCGTTCAACAGCTTTCCCAGCGGTCACGCGACCACGAGTGCCGCGGCGGCCGTGATCCTCGCCTGCGCGCTGCCGCGGTGGCGGTGGGTGTTCCTGCCGGCGGGATTCCTGCTCGCACTCACGCGCGTGGCCATCCAGGCGCACTACCTGAGCGATGTGCTCGCTGGCTTCGCGCTGGGCACGTCGTGCGCCATCCTCGTGTTCACGGTGTGGCGCGCGCGGTGGCCAGGGAGTGTGCCTCAGCCCTGGATCCGCGCACCGCACTCGCCCGGCTCGAAGTAGTGGGCGTGGGCGGCATCGAAAGTGAACGCGGTCTTGTCGCCCTCGCGGGCGTCGCGCGCCATGTCGGCCTCGAGTCGGGCGACGATGCGGCCCCAGGCGCTGTCGAGCGCGATGTCGGTGCGGTCGCCGAGGCGTTCGACTGCGGCGATGGTCGCCGGCACCGACCCTGCGGATCCGGTGGCGGTCAGCCGTACGCGATCGGGGCGGAAACCGAGCGCGCACGCCTGTGAGGGCATCCGCGCGGCGATCGGAGCGCTCGTGCCGTGCGCGG
>CAIOCH010000191.1 GCA_903856525.1 uncultured bacterium
ACGTTGAAATCCACCCGCACGAACACACGCTTTCCGGCCACGGCGATCGAGTCAATGCGCTTCTTCTGCATGCGGCGCACTATACGGAACGACCGAGCCGCCGCAGACCCCGCTATCATCCGCAGCCCTGGCCCCGAGCCCGAGGAACCAACATGAGCCGATTCCCGCACGCCCCGTCCCTTCGCCTTCGCTGCGTTCCGCACCGCCTGCACGCGGTGCTCGCCATCCTGCTGTCGGCCTTCGCGCTCGCGGCCAACCCCGCCGTCGCGCAGGACGACACCCTCAAGGTCGGCTCGACCTCGCCCGCCATCACCGTGGCCGACTGGTCCAACGGCAGCCCCCCGAGCGCCAGCGGCTTCGGCCAGGGCTCGCGCACCTGGGTGCTCCACTTCTGCGAGGCCAACGACGCGGGCTCCAAGCGCTCCGCGACGGCGCTCAACGACGCCGTGCGCAAGTTCCGCCGCAGCGGCCTCCGCGTGGTGGGCCTGTCCACCGACGGTCTCGCGGCCACCAACACCTTCGCCCAGAAGTCGGCCCAGTATCCCGTGGCCGTCGACAACGAGAAGCAGACCTACCAGGCCTTCATGGGCGCCGCCAAGCGCGAGGGCACCAACGTCGCATTCGTGGTGCGCAAGGGCGTGATCATCTGGATCGGCTCGCCCACATCGCCCGACTTCGCGCCGATGATCGAGAAGGCCGTCGTCGGCCGGTACAACCCCTCGCTCGCCAAGCGTGCCGAACCCACCATCCGCGCCGCCAACGAGGCCATCCGCGTCAAGAACTTCAAGGATGCGTGGAAGCACTTCGACGCCGTCCTCGCCATCGACGCGACCTTCTTCGGCGACATCGCCGTGCGCAAGTACAAGGCGCTCGCGGTCGACGCGGGCGACGCCGCAGGCGCCAGCGACTGGGGCAAGCAGATGGTGTCCACCTACGCCGACGATTCGCACACGCTCACCGACCTCGTCGACCTCATCCTCACCGACAGCGACCTCAAGGAGCGCGACTACGCGCTGGCCGAGTCCGCCGCCGCCGCAGTCGTCAAGGCATCGGAGCGCGGAGACGCCTCGGGCATGGCGCTGCAGGCGCAGGTCGCCTTCGCCAAGGGCGACTTCGCCGCAGCAAAGGACCTGCAGTTCAAGGCATGGCAGGCGGCGCTTCCCGACGACAAGGAGTCGTTCAAGCGCCAGCTCGACATCTACTCCAAGCGCGCCGCCAAGGAAGCGGGCGCCAAGGAAGCCGCCGCCAAGGAAGCCGGCGCCAAGTCGGGCGGTTGAGCCTCATCCGATGCCGGCCCTGGCTTCCAGTGGACTCCGCTTCGGCGGCGCACGGCACGCCGACAAGCTCGGTAGCGGCCTCCTGATCGCGCCTTCCATCCTCTCCGCCGATTTCGCGCGGCTGGGTGCCGACTGCGCAGCGGCGCTCGCCGCCGGCGGCGACCTCCTCCACGTCGACGTCATGGACGGGCACTTCGTCCCGAACCTCTCCATGGGCCCCGCGATCTGCGCGTCGGTGCACAAGGCGCTCCCCGATGCGTGCCTCGATGTGCACCTGATGGTCACCGATCCCGCGGCGTACATCGAGCCGTTCGCCAACGCGGGCGCCGCGCATATCACCTTCCACATCGAGGTCGCGCCCGATCCACGCGCCATCATCGACGCGATCCACGCGCGCGGAATGTCCGCGGGTCTCGCGATCAACCCCGACACTCCCGCCGAGGCGCTCCTGCCCTTCCTCGGCGGGGTCGAGCTCGCGCTGGTGATGAGCGTCCACCCGGGTTTCTCGGGCCAGAGGTTCATCGACCGCGTGCTGCCCAAGACGCGCCTGCTGCGCGACGCGGCGCCCGCCTCGGTGCGGGTGCAGATGGATGGCGGCGTGGCCCCCGACACCGCGCCCGCATGCCGCAACCATGGTTGCGACCTCATCGTCGCGGCGTCCGCGATCTTCGGCCGCAGCGACTACGCGGCCGCCATTCGGGCCCTCCGCTAGCGTCGGCGGGGGGCGTTGCGGTAGGATCCGACCGTGGCTGAAACGACCTGGACCCAGACCGACCTCGCGCAGGCGCCCAAGAAGGGCGTCCCCGAAGGTCTTTGGATGAAGTGCCCCGCCTGCGAGGAGACCCTCTTCAAGAAGGCGGTCGAGTCGAATCTGTGGGTCTGTCCCAAGTGCCAGCACCACATGCGGGTGAGCGCCCGCACCCGCGTCGAGCAGCTGCTCGATCCCGGCACCTTCGAGCCCTTCGACGACGGACTCGTCGCGGTCGATCCGCTCAAGTTCGTCGACCAGCGCCCGTACGGGCAGCGCATCGCCGACGCCCAGGAAGACGA
>CAIOCH010000192.1 GCA_903856525.1 uncultured bacterium
CAAGATCATGGACTTCGGCAAGTACAAGTACGAGCAGTCCAAGAAGGAAAAGGCGAACAAGGCGAAGAGCAAGGCCTCCGAGATGAAGGAGGTCCGCCTCGGGCGCTCCATGAAGATCGATCCGCACGACGTCGACATCCGCGTGGCGCAGGCGCGGCGCTTCCTCATCGAAGGTCACCGCGTGCAGATCATCCAGAACTTCCGCGGCCGCGAGATGGCGTTTCGCGAGCGCGGCGACATCCGCATGGACGACATCATCCAGCGGCTCGCCGACCTGGCGAAGGTCGAGGTCCCGCCGCGGCTCAACGGACGCCGCATGGGCATGATCCTGGTCCCCGAGAAGCAGAAGGTCGAGGCCTACAAGAAGCGCATGACCGCAGAGGGCAAGCCGATCCTGCCGTCGATCCCCGAACAGCTCGAGCACATGCACGACGACGACGATGACGACGAGGGCGACGGCGGCGAGGAGTGATCCGACCGCCGGGAGCCAAACACCGGGCCGGACGCGACGCAGGTCGCGTCCGGCTTGTCGTTTTGGGCGGGGGCGCGGCGGACCAGCCTCCCGCCGAGTTGAAAAGATATCCACACCGCTTGATTTATATGCAGGCGAATGTATATTGATCCGCTTCGCTGTATTTCCATGCAGCCGCGCGAGAGGATCCGCACGCCTGTGAAGACCGCCAGCCCCCGCACCACCAGCCCAGCCATGAAGTCACGCCGTCTCGCCGCCATCCGCAGCCTGATCGCGTCGGCGGAGGTCTACAGCCAGCACGAGTTGGCGCAGTTCCTCGCCCGCGAGGGCATCGAGGCGACGCAGGCGACGCTCTCGCGCGACCTCGCGGAGCTCGGCGTCCTCAAGGGCCCCAGCGGGTACCAGCTTCCGGGGGCGGCCGCTGCGGTTCCCGCACCCGACGCCAGCCTCGCCCGCGCACTCCGCCGCGAGCTCCTCTCGATCGCCGTCGGCGGCACCCTCGTCGTGCTCAAGTCCCCGGTGGGCCATGGCAACGCGCTCGGCATCGAACTCGACCGCATGCGCATGCAGGGCGTGCTCGGCACCATCGCCGGCGACGACACGGTGTTCCTCGCGGCCAGCACCCCTGCCGCCGCACGCCGCATCGCCAAGGAACTGCGCTCGCTGGCGCAGCTGGCCTGAACCATCCCGCACGCTTGCCCGCGGAGCCCCACCCAGTGACGACGAACGATCCCGTTCTCCCCACCATCCGCACCGCCATCGTCGGCGCCAGCGGCTACGCCGGCGCCGAGCTGCTCGCGATCCTGTCGGCGCACCCGCACGCGCAGGTGGTCGGGCTGTTCGGGTCCTCGCGCAAGGCCGACGAGGGTGCGCCCACGGCCGCCGATCTCTTCCCGCGCTTCGAGTCGCTTCCGATCGGCGCCCTCAAGGTGGAGCCTTTCAGCGTGGATGCGGCCAGGGCGCTCGACCTCGACGCCATCTTCCTCGCCACGCCGCACGAGCTCTCCCACGAGGTGGGGCAGGCGCTCGTCGACGCGGGCGTCGTGGTGCTTGATCTCTCGGCGGCGTTCCGCCTGTCCGATCGCGCCGTGTTCGAGCGGAACTACGGCTTCGCGCACCAGTTCCCCGCCCTGCTCGCGGAGGCCGCGTACGGTCTCGCGGAATTCAACGACGCGCAGATCGACAAGGCGCGGATCGTGGCCGTGCCCGGCTGCTATCCAACGGCATCGATCCTCGCCATCCGCCCGCTGGTCGAGGCGGGGCTCGTCGACGCCACGCGTCCCGCGATCGTCGATGCCGTGAGCGGCGTCTCGGGTGCCGGACGCAAGGCCGAGGTCAAGAGCCTCTTCTGCGAGGTCTCCATGCAGGCCTACGGCGTGTTCAAGCACCGTCACCGCCCCGAGATCGCGGAGCATGCAGGCATCGCCACGATCTTCACCCCGCACCTCGGCTGCTACGACCGCGGGATCCTCGCGACCATCCACCTCGAGCTGGTGCCCGGAACCACCGAGGCCCAGGTTCGCGCGGCGTTCGACGCCGCCTACGCGAACCGCCCCTTCGTGCGCGTGCTCAAGGCAGGCCGCTGGCCGAGCGTGTCCGCCGTCGAGCGCACCAACTTCTGCGACATCGGCTTCGCCCTCGAAGGCAGCCACCTCATCGTCGAGAGCGCCATCGACAATCTGGTCAAGGGTGCGGCGGGGCAGGCGGTGCAGTGCATGAACATCCGCTTCGGGCTCGATGAAACCGCAGGATTCCTCGCTGGGTCCCCGGTTGCGGGAGGTGTGGCGTGACGACCATCCAGCCGTTCTCGAAGCCGCTCGTCGTCAAGATCGGCGGCGCCCTGCTCGAGCAGGCAGACCAGCACGCGGAGGCATTCGCCGGACTGATCGCCCTTCATCGCGCCCACCGCGATGCGGGCGGCGGCGGCATCATCCTCGTTCACGGAGGCGGCGCACAGGTCGACAGGCAGCTCAAGCTCGTCGGCATCGAAACGCCCCGCATCGAGGGCATCCGCGTCACCACGCGCGAGGCGATCGACCAGGTCGTCGGCGTGCTCGCGGGCAGCGCCCACGTGCGCCTGCTCGGCATCCTCCAGGCGCAGGGCGCCCGCGTGGTCGGCCTCGGACTCTCGGACGGCGGCCTCTGCTCGTGCCGCCACACGACCAAGTTCGCGTTCGACGCGGGCGAGGTCGGCGAGATCACCGGCGGCGACGGCGCCATCGCGCACGCACTGCTCTCGACGGGATTCATGCCCGTCGTCAACTCGATCGGCCTCTCCGCCGCGGGCGAGCCGCTCAATGTGAACGCCGACGAGGCGGCCTGCGCCATCGCCCGCATCGTGGGAGCGGCTGGCATCGTGCTCCTCACCGATGTGCCGGGGGTGCTCGACCAGACCAAGGCGCTCATCGCCGAACTCGACGCGGCGCGCATCGACGAGCTGATCGCCAACGGCACCATCTCGGGTGGCATGATTCCCAAGGTCCGCAACGCCCTCGATGCCGCAAACCAGGCGGGCTGCCCCGCCACCATCGCCTCGTGGCGCGACCCCGCCGCGATCGCCACCGGAGGCGCGGGCACACGCGTCCTCGCCCGCACCAACGAACCAGCGATTGCCTGAAGGGCGCCGCAGAAAGCCGAAGCCACGATGGCACGCAACATCGACCTCTCCATCCTCGACGGCCTGAAGGGCCGCTCGATCCTGCGCCTGACCGATCTGTCGGCCGCCGAGATCACCGCCCTGCTCGCGCTCGCCCGCACGCTCAAGGCCGACTACCCGGCGTTCCGCGGCGTCCTCGCGCAGCGCGCGCTGGTCATGCTGTTCGAGAAGCCGTCGCTGCGCACGCGCGTGTCGTTCGAGATCGGCTTCCAGAAGCTCGGCGGCTGCGTCACCTTCCTCGACCACCGCAACGAGCTCATCGGCGCGCGCGAACCCGTCGGCGACTACGGCCGGAACCTCGAGCGCTGGTGCGATGTCATCGTCGCGCGCGTGTTCAAGCACGAGACGCTCGCCGGCCTGCGCGACAACTGCCGCGTGCCGATCGTGAACGCGCTCAGCGAGATCGCCCATCCCTGCCAGGCGCTTGCCGACGCGCTCACGCTCGTCGAGCATGGAGCCAGGCTTGACAGCATGCACCTTGCGTGGCTCGGCGACGGCAACAACGTGTGCCTCTCGCTCATGGAGCTCGCCGCGATCATGGGTGGCCGCATGACCGTGGTCACGCCCGCCGCGCACAGGCCCTGCGCGACGCTGACGGCGGAAATCCACGCGATCGCCAGCGGGACCGGCGCAACGATCACGCTCACCGACGCCCCCGCAGCCATCAAGGGTGCGCACGCCGTCTACACCGACGCGTGGATCTCGATGGGCCAGAAGGACTGCCCGGAGAAGACCGCGGCGCTCCGCAAGCTCACCGTCACGCCCGAGATCATGAAGATCGCCGGTCCGCAGGCGAGGTTCATGCACTGCCTTCCCGCCCACCGCGGCGAAGAGGTCGTCGACGCCGTCATCGACGGCCCGCAGTCGATCGTCTACGACCAGGCCGAGAACCGCATGCATGCGCAGAACGCGCTCATGCTCGCGCTCCTCGGAGCCATCCCGTCCTCGCGCGCGATGCACGCGAGTCCCGTCGAGATCCTCACGCACAACCGCTGACATCCTCAGCAACCCAGAGAAGGAAAGCACGAAGCAATGTCCACCATGAAGAAGCCCACCCGCGTGTGCGTCGCCTACTCCGGCGGCCTCGACACCTCCTGCATCATCCCGTGGCTCGTCGAGACCTACGGCTGCGAAGTCATCGCCTGCGTGGCCGACGTCGGCCAGGGCGCGCGCGAGCTCGAGGGCATCGAGGAGAAGGCGATCCGCACCGGCGCCAAGGAGTGCCACGTCGTCGACCTCAAGAAGCAGTTCATGGAGGAGTTCGTCTTCCCGATGTGCATCTCGGGCTCGGTCTACGAGGGCCGCTACCTGATGGGCACCTCGATCGCGCGCCCGATCATCGCGCGCGCGCAGGTCGAGGTCGCGCTGCGCACGGGATGCGACGCGTTCTGCCACGGCTGCACCGGCAAGGGCAACGACCAGGTCCGCTTCGAGTCGACCTACGCGGCGCTCGCGCCGCACCTCGCCGTCATCTCACCCTGGCGCATCTGGGACCTCAAGAGCCGCGAGCAGATGCTCGGCTACCTCAAGGAGCGCAACATCCCCTGCGCCGCCAGCGCCGAGAAGATCTACTCGCGCGACGCCAACATGTGGCACATCTCGCACGAGGGCGGCGAGCTCGAGGATCCGTGGAACGCCCCGCCGGAGGACGTGTGGATGATCTCGGTCAGCCCGAAGGACGCGCCCGACGCCCACGAGGACGTCATGCTCACCTTCTCCAAGGGCCGCCCGACGCACCTCAACGGCAAGGCGATGGATCCCGTCGCGCTCCTCACCGAGCTCAACAGGATCGGCGGACGCAACGGCGTCGGCCGCGTCGACATCTGCGAGAACCGCCTCGTCGGCATGAAGAGCCGCGGCGTGTACGAGACCCCGGGCGGCACGATCCTGATGGAGGCCGTGCGCGGCCTCGAGCAGCTCGTGCTCGACCGCGAGACGCTGCACTTCCGCGAGAAGCTCGCGCTTGACTTCGCGAAGATCATCTACAACGGCACCTGGTTCAGCCCGACGCGCGAGGCGATGTGGGCCTCGTTCGAGGCGATCGCGCAGTCGCTCGACGGCGACGTCGTCGTGCGCTGCTACAAGGGCCGCGCCGAGGCGTGCCGCCGCCGCTCGCCGAACTCGCTGTTCCACCACGGCTTCGCCACCTTCGGCGAGGACGAGGTCTACGACCACAAGCACAGCGAGGGCTTCATCCGCCTGTTCAGCCTGCCGCTGCGCATCCGCGCGCTGCTCGGCCTGAACGCCGAGGCGAAGCAGCTCGCCGCGGCCAACAAGCCCGGCTGCGGCACCCGCTGCGGCTGCGCGACCACGAAGCAGCACGCCTGAGACCGACCCACTCCGCCGCGGTCCCTCGACGGGGACCGCGGCGCTTCCCGCTCCTGTTCGCACTCCGACACTGGATTTCCACGGATGACCACCGCCATCTGGGCTGGCCGACTCGAAGGCAAGGCCGACGACCTCTTCCGCGAGTTCAACGACTCGCTCCCCTTCGACCGCGCGCTCGTGCGCGAGGACATAGAGGGTTCCGTCGCGTGGTCGAAGGCGATCATGCGCGCGGGTGTCATCACCGCCGAGGAGCAGCGCGAGATCGAGGCCGCCCTTGGCGAGATCCTCGCGCTTGCCAAGGAGGATCCCTCGTCGATCCTCGACGCCGACGACGAGGACGTCCACTCCTGGGTCGAGCGCCAGCTGATCGCCCGCGTGGGCGACCTCGGCAAGAAGCTGCACACCGGCCGCAGCCGCAACGACCAGGTCGCGACCGATCTCCGCCTGTGGACCGCACGCCAGCTGAAGTCGCGCCAGAGCGAGCTCAAGGCCGCGATGAACGCGCTCGTCGACCTCGCCGAGCGCGAGAAGACGACGCCGTTCCCCGGCTACACGCACCTGCAGCGCGCGCAGCCGATCCTGTTCGCCCACTGGTGCCTCGCCTACGTCGAGATGTTCCGCCGCGACCTCGAGCGCATCACCGACTGCCTCAAGCGCGTGCGCCTCTCGCCGCTCGGATCAGGCGCCCTCGCCGGCACCGCGTATCCGATCGACCGCGAGCAGCTCGCGAAGGACCTCGGCTTCCGCGCACCCACCGCGAACTCGCTCGACGCAGTCAGCGACCGCGACTTCGTGATCGAGACGCTCTCCGCCTGCGCGCTCTGCGCCGTCCACCTCTCGCGCTTCGCGGAGGACCTCATCTTCTACTCGACGAGCGAGGCCTCGCTCATCGAGCTCCCCGATGCGTTCACCTCGGGCAGCTCGCTCATGCCGCAGAAGAAGAATCCCGACGCGCTCGAGCTCTTCCGCGGCAAGACCGGCCGCCAGATCGGCAACCTTGTCACGCTGCTGGTCACGGTCAAGGGCCTTCCCATGGCCTACAACAAGGATCTCCAGGAGGACAAGGAGCCGCTCTTCGACGCGATGCGGCAGCTCTCGATGTGCCTGCGCATCCTTCCGCCGATGGTCGCGGGCATCAAGGTCAACCGCGAGAACGCGCTGGTCGCCGCAGCCGAGGGCTACACCAACGCGACCGATCTCGCCGACTACCTCACGCGTCTCGGCGTGCCCTTCCGCGAGGCGCATCACCAGGCCGGCCGCCTCGTCCGCAAGGCGATGGAGAGCGACAGCGCGCTCGAGGACCTCTCGCTCGAGGTCATCCGCGAGCAGGCGCCGCGCGCGAACAACGACGTCTACACCCAGCTCACCGTGAGCGCCACGCTCGAGAAGCGTGGCGTCACCGGCGGCACGGGCCCGAAGGCGGTCGAGAGCGCGATCGAGCGCGTGCGCCGCATGCTGCGCGAGCGCGCCGTGCCCGCGGGCGCGGGCGAGGTCGAGTTCCGCCAGGCGCGGATGGACGACCTCGACTCGATCGTCACCCTCGTCGACTACTGGGCGCAGCACGGCGAGAACCTCCCCCGCTCGCGCGAGGACATCACCAAGGCGATCCTCGACTTCGGCGTCGCCGTGATCGACGGCAAGGTCGTCGGCTGCGCCGCGCTGTGGATCTACACGCCCGACCTCGCGGAGATCCGCTCGCTCGGCATCCACACCGAGTACCAGGGCCGCGGCATCGGCCAGGGAATCGTGCGGCACTTCCAGGCGCTCGCGGGCCAGCTGCACATCGACAAGGTCTTCGTGCTCACCCGCGCGCCCGACTTCTTCGAGAAGTGCGGATTCCGCCGCGTGTCGATCAACTCGCTCCCTGAGAAGGTGCTCAAGGACTGCGCCAACTGCCCGAAGAACACCTGCTGCGACGAGATCGCGCTCGTGCACGACACCCTCCTGCCCGACCAGGGCAAGTGAGTTCCGCCATGACGACCACGACCACGCCGACGACGACCGCCACCGCTCCATCCGCCGGCGCAACCCCGTCCTGCATCGCGATCGCGTCCCTCGACTGGCCGCGCGGCTTCCGCGCCGCCGTCGGCGCCGCCGCCATCAAGAAGGCCGGGCGCGACGACCTCGCGCTGCTCTCGATGCCGTCGGGCGCGACGGCCGCGGC
>CAIOCH010000193.1 GCA_903856525.1 uncultured bacterium
GCCACTCGCGGCCTGCACGCGGACGCCACTCGTTGAGCTGCGTCATGCGCTTCTTCTGGAGCTTCTTGAGGATGCGCTGCGCGCCGCGCTCAAGGCGCATGAGGCGCTCGACGGTGCGAAAGCCGCCGGCGGTGAGCGGAACGCTCTTGATGGTGAAGGTGACGGTACCAGTGGTCGGGATCGTGCTCATGCGAAGCTCACTTTGAAGAGTCGGGCACTGTACACGAACCCTGAGGAGGGGGCAACCCCACTGTGAAATGCCTGAGATCGCTTATCGGTCGCGATACAGCAGATAGACGCCCTGCGTTCCCTTCCGGCCGTGTCCCGCGTCGACCAAGGCCTCGTAACGGGCAAGACAGAGGTCCACCAGAGGCAGCAGTTCGCCGAGTTCCTTCGCATCGCTGCGGGCGATGCGCAGGTCCTTGACCAGATGCTCGACGATGAAGCCGGGGTCGAAGTCGCCCTTGAGCACGCGCGGCGCGAGTACCTGGATCGACCACGAGGCAGCTGCCCCCCCGCCCACCGAATCGAGCACCCGCTGCGGGTCGAGCCCCGCGCGGCTGGCGAAATGGAGCGCCTCGCACATGCCGAGCGTGTTGGCGGCCACGAGGATCTGGTTGACGATCTTGGTGCGCTGCCCGCTTCCCGCGGGGCCCTGGTGCACGATGGTCTTGCCGAGGGTCGACAGGACAGGCATGGCACGGGCGACCGCCGCATCGGATCCCCCCACCATGATCGACAGGGTGGCGTTGCGGGCGCCGATGTCGCCGCCCGAGACAGGCGCGTCGACGCTGTCGGCCCCCTTGGCAACCGCGGCGTCCGCCAGCCGACGGGCGAAACTCGGGGGAGAGGTGCCGAAATCCACGAGCAATTGTCCGGGCTGCAGCCGCGGCAGCACTCCGTTGGCCCCGAAGTAGACCTCCTCGACTTCCGCGGGCAGTCCCACGTTGCTGCAGACGACATGGGCTCCCGCCGACGCTTCCGCGGGACTGTCGGCCCAGGTGGCGCCCATCGCGAGCAACGGTTCGGCCTTGGCGCGGGTCCGGGTGTGCAGGCGCACCGAATGCCCGGCGCGCAGCAGGTGGCCCACCATCGACGAACCCATGATGCCTGCGCCGATCCAGCCGATGCGGAGGGATTCGGGGCTGGCGGGAGACGTCTGCGACATGGAGGCACCATCCGATCGGGTCGGGCGTGGAATGTGGACGGAGCAACGGCTCCGCCGCATCCACCGCGGATCCCGCGGTATACCACGCTCCGCGTCGTCCCGCCGAGCGTCGGTCGCGCGCCGGTTCCCGTACCCTCCCCGCTTCCGCACCGGAGCGAAGACTGCCCATGGCCACTGCATCACGAGACATCGCCGCGATCGAACGAGAGGTCGCAGACAAGAGCCGCCCCTTCCGCCTGCTGCAGGACGAGATCCACCGTGTGATCGTGGGCCAGGACGAACTGGTGCACGGACTCCTGCTCGGACTGCTCGCGAATGGCCACATCCTGATCGAGGGCGTTCCGGGACTGGCGAAGACCACCGCCGTCGCCTGCCTCGCAAGCGGCCTGCAGACGGCATTTCAGCGCATCCAGTTCACGCCCGACCTGCTGCCCGCGGATCTCGTGGGCACCATGATCTACCGGCCGGGCACCGCCGACTTCGCGGTCAAGAAGGGACCGATCTTCACCAACATCGTGCTGGCCGACGAGATCAACCGCGCGCCCGCCAAGGTGCAGTCGGCGCTGCTCGAGGCGATGCAGGAGCGGCAGGTCACGATCGGAAGCGAGACCTACCCGCTGCCCGAGCCCTTCCTCGTGCTCGCGACGCAGAATCCCGTCGAGCAGGAAGGCACCTATCCGCTGCCCGAGGCGCAGGTCGACCGCTTCATGCTCAAGATCCTCGTGCGCTACCCGACGGTGCGCGAGGAGCGGCAGATCCTCGACCGCATGTCGCGCGCCGCGGCGCCGACCAAGGTCTCGCCGGTGATGAAGCCCGAGGACATCGCCGCCGCGCGCGCCGTGGTCGACGAGATCGCGATGGACGACCGGCTCAAGGACTACATCGTCGCGCTCGTGGTGGCCTCGCGCGACCCGAAGTCGGCGAAGGTGCCGCTCGAGGGACTCGTCGCGTTCGGCGCGTCGCCGCGCGCGACGCTCGCGCTCTCCCGCGCGGCCCGTGCGCACGCGTTCCTCGACGGGCGCGGCTACACCGTTCCCCAGGACGTGAAGGACGTCGCGCCGATGGTCCTCCGCCACCGCATCGTGCCGAGCTTCGAGGCCGAGGCCGAGGAGAAGAACGGCGACGACCTGGTGCGCATCCTCCTCGAGCACGTGGCCGTGCCCTGAGGCGCGCCGGGGCGAACCGCATGCTTTCCGCCGAGATACGCAGGAAGATCCGCTCGATCGAGATCCGGACGAGCCGCATGGTGAGCGATGTGCTCGCCGGCCAGTATCGCTCTGCGTTCAAGGGCCGCGGCATGGAGTTCGAGGAGGTCCGGCCGTACATGTACGGCGACGACATCCGCTCGATCGACTGGAACGTGAGCGCGCGCGTGGGCGAGCCGCATGTCAAGGTGTTCCGCGAGGAGCGCGAGCTCACGGTGATGCTGGCCGTCGATCTCTCGGGCTCGCTGTCGTTCGGCACGCGCGCGCAGCTCAAGCGCGAGCTGGTGGCCGAGGTGGCGGCGACGCTGGCCTTCTCGGCGATCCGCTCCAACGACCGCGTGGGCATGCTGCTCTTCACCGACGGCATCGAGGAGATCGTGCCGCCGCGCAAGGGCACGCGGCATGTGCTGCGCATCGTGCGCGACCTGCTGGCGTTCGAGCCCAAGGGGCGCGGCACCGACATCGCGCGCGCGCTCGATGAGCTCGACGCCACGCTGTCCAAGCGCTCGGTGGTGTGCGTGGTGAGCGACTTCCTGGCCGACGGCGACGACCGCTGGGAGGCGTCGCTGGCACGGCTACGGCGGCGACACGACGTGATTCCCATCGTGGTCGCCGACGCACGCGAACGCGAACTGCCGGACGTTGGCATCATCGACCTCGAGGACCTCGAGACGGGCGAGGTGGTGGCGTTCGACACCGCGTCGCGCTGGGTGCGCGAGGGCTGGTCGGAAGTGGCGGCGGAACGGAACGAGGCGCGCGAGCGGCTGTTCCGCAAGGCGAAGGCCGAGCCGCTGGTGCTCGAGACCGGCGCGGACTTCCTCGACCGGCTGCGCGCGTACTTCCTGCGGCGCGACCGAGGGAGGACGCGATGATCGGCGCATGGGCACTGGCTTCCGCCACGGTTCTTGCGGCGACTTCCGCGCAGGACGCGGGCGTCCGCGAGACTATCCGCAAGACCACGGAGCTCGGCGCAGTGACCGTGGAGGTGTCCGCGGCATCGGATCGCACCGAGGTGGGCCTGCCGGTCGTGTTCACCGTGCGCTGCAGCGGCCGCGCGGCGGAGACGGCGGAGCCTGACGCGCCCGAGTCGCTGGGCGCATTCGATGTGCTGTCGGTGTCCGCGGTTCGGCGGTCGCCGGGTGCCTGCGAGTTCGATGTCGTCGTCTCCACGTTCGAGTCGGGGGCGGTCACGCCCGATCCGCTGACGCTGCGCTGGCTGGAGGGAACAGAGCAGGCGACGGGCGCGATCGAGTTTCCGGCGATCACCGTGGCCACGCTGCTTGGCGAGCAGGTGGATCCCGCGGCGTTCCGCGACATCAAGGGTGAGATCGCCATCACGGGACCGTTCGATTGGTGGCCGTGGGCGGTTGGCGCAGCGGGCGTTCTCGCAGCCGCGGCCGCGGCGTGGTGGGTGTTCCGCCGCCGACCCGGCGTGCCGCAGACGCCGACGGATTGGGCCATGGGCGAACTCGCGCGCATCGAGCGCGCGGCCTTGCCCGCCAAGGCGGAGTTCGGTGCCTTCTCGGATGCGCTGACCGGTGTGGTGCGGCGCTACGCGTCCATGCGCTTTGCCATTCCCGCGGATCGCCAGACCTCGCGCGAGTTCCTCGATGCTGCGCGCGCGCATCCCGAGTTCCCCGAGTCGGAGGCGGAGCGACTGCGCTCCCTGCTGCGCGCGACCGACCTGGTGAAGTTCGCACAAGCGCTGCCGACGGCATCCGAGTGCGACGCGCAGCTTGCGGCGGCGCGCGCGTTCGTCGAGGCGACCCGCCCGGCCGACCCGGTGGCGACGGAGGCGGGCGACGGGGCAGCCGCGGCGCGCAACGACGGGGCAGGCACACCCACGGGAGGCGCGCGATGACCTTCCATCCCTCGTCGGCCTGGCTGCTGGCCCTGCTGCCGCTCGCGCTCCTTCCGCTGTGGGCGTGGCGCCGCCGCACCATGCGGAGCATCGGATTCAGCGCCCTGTCGGCGGTCGAACACGCACCGCGCGGGCGCATGACGCGGCTGCGGCGCGTGATGCCGGCGCTGCGCGCGGCAGCCATCGCCTGCATCGTGCTGGCGCTGGCCCGCCCCGTGATTCCCAACGAGAGCGCCCGCACGCTCGTCGAGGGCGTGGCCATCACCATGGTGGTCGACCGCAGCGACTCGATGCGCGCGCTCGACTTCACGCTCGGCGGCCAGCCCGCCAACCGCCTCGACGCGCTCAAGGACGTGGCGCGGCGGTTCATCAAGGGCGGCGACGGCTTCGCAGGCCGACCGAACGACCTCGTGGGCGTCATCTCGTTCGCGGGCAAGGCCGACAGCGTGGTGCCGCTCACGCTCGACCATGATGTCGTGGTCGACGCGCTCGAGCAGGTGCAGTTCCCCGACCAGCAGAGCGAGATGGGGACGGCCATCGGCGACGCGGTGGCGCTGGGCGTCGACAAGCTCAAGGACGCAGCCGATCGCGCCAACAAGGACGGTCGCACGCGCATCAAGTCGCGCGTACTCATCCTCCTCACCGACGGCGAGTCGAACGCGGGCGAGCTGGCGCCACTCGAGGCCACCGCACTCGCGCAGTCCACGGATGTGCGGATCTACACCATCGGCCTCGGTACCAAGGGTTTCGCCAACGTGCCGGTGCAGACGCCGTTTGGCACCCGCATGCAGCGCGTGCCGGTGTCGATCGACGAGAAGACGCTCACCGAGATGGC
>CAIOCH010000194.1 GCA_903856525.1 uncultured bacterium
CGCGCGCGGCCGCGCGCACGCCGGGGCCCGACGCGCGGACGAGCGCGCGCACGCCCCGCCCCGGGGGCGAGGCGATGGCGACGATCGTGGTCCGCCCGGGAGCGGCCACCCGCTCAGCGCCCCTTGAACTTCTTCTGCTGGTCGCGCTGCTTGGCGCGCTCGAGGGCCTGCTCGTACATGCGACCGAGGAAGTCCTTCTTCTTCTTCTGCGACGGCTTCACGGTGAGGTCCATCGCGTCGACCTGCTTCTTGATGATGCGGCCCTCGACGATCCCGATGCAGGTCGAGGTGAGGATGTAGAGCGTGAGTCCGCTGGGGACGACGTACATCATCACCGGGAACATGAGCACCATCATCCACTTCATCATCTTCTGCTGAGCGATCTGCTCCTCGCTCATGTTGGGCGTGGGCGGCGTCATGTACTGCTGCTGGAACCAGAACACGATGCCCATGAGGATGGGCAGCAGGTTGATCGACGAGAGGTTGAACAGGAACAGGTTGAGCGGCTCGGCGAACTTGATGAAGTTGTCCTGCGCCGAGAGGTCGGCGAGGAACGCCCAGTCGCCGAAGCTCTGGAACACGCCGAAGAACGGCGCCTGGTGCCGCAGCGGGAACGCGAAGTAGAGCACCGCGTAGAGCGCCATCCAGATCGGCATCTGCGCGAAGGTGGGCAGCATGCCGCCCACGCAGCCGGCGGGGCTCACGCCCTTCTCGCGGAACAGGCGCATCTGCTCCTGCTGCATGCGGCGCGGGTCGTCCTTGAACTTCTTCTGCAGCGCGTCGAGCTCGGGCTTCATGGCCGTCATGGCGCGCGAGAAGCGCTGCATGGAGATCATGGACTTCTTCTGCAGCGGGTGCAGGATGAGCCGCACCACGATCACCAGCGCGATGATCGCCAGACCCCAGTCGAACACGAGGTAGTCGTGGATGAAGGTGAGGAACCAGAGCAGGAAGTCGGACAGCCAGCCGAAGGTGCACCACGAGCAGCAGCCCGCCATCACGTACACCAGCAGGTCGCTGAGATTGAGCGAGGAGTACGGCTCGAGGCCCTCGAGCACCTTCGGATCGAGCGGTCCCGCGTACACGCCCATCGAGAGCGTGGCGGTGGCGCCCGCGGCGACGGTGGTCGGCGGGCTCCACAGCTCGCTGATGATCGCGTCGTTGGGCGCGAGCTCGCTGTTCCAGATGCCGCGCACCTCGGCGACCGAGGTCAGGAGCTTGCTGGCGGGGGCCTTCCACGCGCCGGCATCGGGTGACGACGCGTGCACCGCGAAGGCGAAGTAGCGATCGGTGACGCCGTACCACACCAGGCCGAGCTTCGACTCGCGCGCGGCGGTGTTCGGCCAGAGCATGTTGTCGCCCGCGCTCAGGCGCTTGACCACGTCGCCGCGCTCGAACATCTGGCCATTGGCGCTCACGAACTGCTGCGCAGGGTCGCGTTCGGCGGGGAAGACGTAGCCGAAGTGCAGGCGGCGCGATTCGACGAGCGTCTTGGCGTCGTACGCGGGATCGCTGGGGCCGTACTGCACGAGGCGCACGGTGTGCGGGGCGCCGTCGAGGTTCTCGATGGTGTGCGACACGCCGAGCAGGTAGCGGTTGGCCGCATCGCCTGCGACGGGCGTGTACACGCGGGTGAGGCGCAGCACGGGGTTGCCCGCCTCGTCGGTGATCTCGGTGACGAACGCGCCGGCGCGGCCCGGGACCTCGGCCCACTTACCCGCGTAGATGTCGACGAAGCGCCCGTCGACCTCGGCCACGCGCAGGGCGAGCGCGGGCACCTCGTAGCCCTGCAGCTTGCGCGGCTCGGCGATCACATAGCGAAGGTCGTCGGCGGGCATCGCGGCGGCGTCGCCCTTCGCGCGGGCGCCCTTGGCGGCGCGCGAGGCGTCGACGGTCTTCCAGAAGTCGGAGAACACCACGCGCGACACACCCGCGCCGCTGGCAGTGAACTCGAGCTGGAACGGCGCGACGGCAGGATCGAGCGAACCGAGCGGCGAGGGGGCGGTGACCGCCGTCATGCCCTCGGGCACGCGGGCGACCAGCGCGCCTTCGGGTGCCGGAGCAGGGGTCGCGGCAGCGTCGGTCGCAGGAGTCTGCGGAGCGGGCGCCGCACCAGCCGGGGCCTGCGCACCTGCGGCGGCCTCGGCCTTGGCGGCGTTCTCCGCCGCCTGCCGCGCAGCGGCATCCTCGGGACGCTGGGGCCGCACGCCGCCTCCGCGGAGGACGATGCCACCGATCGACGCCACGATGGCGACAAGGGTGGCGGTGACGACGAACTTCTTGACTTTGGAGGACATGCGCATGCGAGGTACACCTGTTGATCCACCGCGCCGACGGCGCCGTGGAGAACCACCGCGCGAAAGGCGCGGCGGAACTCCTCCGCGCGATGGGCGCGGCAGGGGCGGAAAGCGTACCCAAGCGCGGGAATCGGTGTCGAACCGAGCGCGCGCGTTCGGACGCGTGGTCTTATGGGGTTCCGTCCCAAAGAGGTTCCGCCCCCAGGAGGTCCCGTCACCGGGGAGATCCCACGCGGCGCCGCGCGATGTCGGGGCGGATCCAGCTGATCGCTACTGCCCGAGCTCGAGCCGTTCCGCGAGCCATGGATCGAGATCGGCGCCTGCGTCGCGCAGCGCCAGCAGCTTGCGCTGCGTGCGGGCGATGTCGTAGGGCACGCGGTGGAAAGTGAAGCGGTCGGGTTCCCCCGACGCACCGGCAGCCACCCCTGCCGCGGATGCCGTCTCGAGGATGGCGTAGCTCGCCCGCGGGTCGCGGTCGCGTGGCTGGCCCACCGAGCCCGGGTTGAGGATGAAGCGCATGCCGCGCGGCATCTCGTTCTCGCCGGGCGTCCAGGCCGTGGCATCGGCGGGCACGCCCACCCACTCGATGGCCGCCTCGTTGCGGCCGCGCGAACCGCCGCCCGCATCGCTGAACTCGCGGTCCTCGAGGAAGAACCCCGGCACATGGGTGTGGCCCACGAGCGCGCTCACCCGCTGGGGCGTGCCGTTGGCGCTCGACAGCGTGAGCATGCGGAAGCTGCGCTCGATGCGGTGCGCGTTCTGCTCGGCGTCGGTGGGGAAGAGATACTCGTTCACGGGCCGCGTGGGCGATCCGTGCACGCAGATGTAGCGGTCGAGCATCACATGCCGCGGCGAGATGCTGAAGAGGAAGTCGACGCGTGACTTGGGATCGCGCAGCATGGCGGCGCGCTTCTCGAACTCGGCGGCGTCGAGCTCGCCCTTGGCGCGGCGGGCGTCGAGCTCGGCCACGGCCTTCTCGATGTGCGCGGGGTTGTTGGCGCCGAACACCTGCTGCCGCGTCCAGAACGCGGCGTTGCGCGCCACGGGGTTGAAGTTGGTGGGCTCGTAGAGCGCGGCGAAGTCGTGGTTGCCCAGCAGCGACCACTCGCAGGTGGCGCGCACCAGGTCGACGCACTCGAGCGGATCGGGACCGTAGCCCACCACATCGCCGAGGCAGATCATCGAGTCGATGCCCTGCTGCCGGGCGTGGGCGATCACCGCCTCGAACGCGGCGAGGTTGGCGTGGATGTCGCTGACGATGGCGATGCGCATGCGAGGTCCGATCCCGGGCAGCGACCCGACCGCGGACGCGGAGGTCGATTGCGAATCGTAGCACGCACGCCGCGATGCGCAGAAAGCCGCTCGGGCCGTGCGTCGTGGACTTGGCGCTCAGGCTGCGTTCGGTTGACCGCGGCGCTCAGGCCGCGGGGTTCGGACCGCGGCGCTCAGGCCGCGGGGATTGGACCGCGGCGCTCAGGCCGCGGGAAACGACACCATGCGGTTGAGCGAGATGCGGACGATTTCCTGCACCGCGCGCGCCGTGAAGGGCTTGGCGAGGATGCGGGTTCCGGGCGGAAACTCGTTGGGATCGGGGTTGGCGCTCGAGAGGACCAGGCGGGTTCCCGGCGCGATGTCGTGGAACTCAAGTCCCGATCCATCGGGCAGCTTGCGGTCGCTCACGATCAGGTCGGGGCGGCACTGTGAGATGAGCTGGCGCGCCTCTGCGAGGGTCTTGGCGACGGCCGTCTCCAGTCCGAGCTTGTGGAGGTGCTGCGTGAGCTGCTTGGCCGACTCGGATGACCCGTCGACCACCAGCGCGTGCATGGCGCGCGATGGCGTGGTGGGCCTCGCGGAGGCCTCGCTCCGACCGCTGCTCTCCGCTGCCGCGTAGTTGGCCGGGCGCGGTGCATCGCTCGGCCCGCGGTACATGGCGCCGAATGACTCGGCTGGGTCCGCGGGAACCGGCGCGGTGGGTGAGGCCACCGTCGGGGGAGCGGCCACGGGCACGGTGGGTTCCGGTTCCTGCGTCCGGACTGGGCGCTTGGCGCGCGCGGTCGGGAGCATGGGCAGCTCGATGCGGCCATCGATGCGTTCCGCGACCCGTTCGGCCACCCGCTCCACCACGCGCTCCACCACCTTTTCCATGGCGCGCTCGTTGGCCGCGATGGGCTCGTCGGCCGGCGCCTCCACCTGCGGGGCGTTGATCTCGAGGGTGAAGATCGCACCACCGCCGGCGCGGTTGGCGACCGAGACGTCTCCGCCGAGCAGCCGCGCGCAGCGGCGCACGATGGCGAGGCCGAGGCCCGCGCCGTCCTTGGCGTTGCGCGCGGTGCGCTTGGCCTGGATGAACGGCTCGAAGATGGCATCGATCGCGTCGTGGTCGACCCCGGGGCCGTTGTCGATCACGCGAAACGCCAGCATGTCGCCGCGGGTGCGCTCCACCTCGATCATGATCGGGCCGCGGTCGCTGAACTTGATGGCGTTCACCAGCAGGTTCACCAGCGCCTGGCGGATGCGCACGAGGTCGGTCTGCACGAAGTGCCGCGGGTCGGTGGCCGTGCCCACCCATCGCGTCTCGAGGGTGATCCGCTTGAGGTGCGCCTTGGGCGCCACCACGGCGCGGGCGTCGGCCACGATCTCGCTGATGCGCACCGCCTGCGGCTCCACGCGCCACTGGCCCGCATCGGAGCGGATGAGCTCGAACAGGTCGTCGATGAGCGCAAGCCCGTGGCCCGCCGTGCGGCGGATCTCGGCGATGCGCTCCCCCGCCGCCGGCACATCGCCGTCGCGGAGCTCGATGTCCATCATCTGCAGCGCCGCATCCACCGACACCAGCGGCGCGCGCAGGTCATGACCGAGCGCCTTCAGGAACGTGGCCAGCGTGTCGCTCGCCCTCTCCGCCTTGGCGCGCGCCTCCTCGAGTTGGTGCTGGCGCGCATCGAGCTCGGCATGGGCGGCCTCCAGTTCTCGGACGGTCTGCGACTGCGCCTGCAGGGTCGACGACAGGCGATCGACCAGCTTCTCGATGTCGGCTGAGGTCAGCAGCGCCGAGCGCCACGACTCCGAGGCGGTCTGGGGCAGTTGGGGGCGGGATTCCTTGTCCTTGGACTTCATGGACTGCGACTCCTTCGCTGTGTTTTGGACCGCGTTGGATCGACCCGCCTCCAACCGTGAATCAGCCCTCCACAGGTTCCCCGCACCAAATCGCCGCTATCCTCTCGACCCCTTCGGCGGAATCGGAGTAATCGAACCTCCCCCCGAGGCCCGGCCGGCGCCGGCAACGGCCGGCAACGACGCGAGAGGCAAGACCGAGAGGCAACACCATGGCTGAAACCAAGCACTACGACCTGATCGTCATCGGCGGTGGCCCCGGCGGCTATGTCGGCGCCATCCGCGCCGCCCAGATGGGCCTCAAGGTGGCCTGCATCGAGCGCGGCAAGCTCGGCGGCGTCTGCCTCAACTGGGGCTGCATCCCAACCAAGGCGCTCCTGCACAACGCCGAGCTGTACATGGAGGCCATCCGCCACGGCAAGGACTGGGGCTTCGAGGTCGATCCCGCCTCGGTCAAGGTCGACTGGGCCAAGGTCATCGGCCGCTCGCGCAACATCACCGGCACCCTCAACGGCGGCATCGCGTTCCTCTTCAAGAAGAACAAGGTCGACCACATCGAGGGTCACGCCAGGATCCTGAGCGGCAAGACGGCCACGGCTCCCTGCCGCGTGCAGGTGTCGAAGGCCGACGGCGACTACTACCACGGCACGGGCGGCGAGAAGGTCGCCGAGTACACCGCGACGCGCGTGATGATCTCCACGGGCGCCGCGCCCAACGAGCTGCCGTTCGCCAAGTCCGACGGCAAGACGATCCTCTCGAGCTTCGACGCGCTCACCATCGCCAAGCAGCCGAAGTCGATGGTCATCATCGGCTCGGGCGCGATCGGCATGGAGTTCGCGTACTTCTTCAACGCCTTCGGCACCAAGGTCACCGTGGTCGAGATGCTCGACCGGATCCTGCCCAACGAGGACGAGGACATCTCGGCCGCCGCGCAGCGCGCGTTCACCAAGCAGGGCATGGAGTTCAAGGTCGGCACCATGACGACCGCAATCGACAAGACGGCAAACGGCGCGAAGGTCACCCTCGCGCAGGCCGCCGACAAGTCGAAGACCGAGACCATCGAAGCCGAGTGCGTGCTCGTCGCCATCGGCGTCAAGGCGCGCTACGAGGGTCTCTTCGACGACAAGCTCGGGCTCAAGATCGAGAAGAACCACATCTGGACCGACTACAAGGACAAGAAGGAGCCGACCTACCAGACCTCGGTTCCCGGCGTCTACGCGGTCGGCGACTGCATCGGCGCCCCGTGGCTCGCGCACATCGCGAGCGAGGAGGCCGTGGCCTGCGTCGAGCGCTTCATGGGCCACCACACGCTCGGCGTCGACTACGCGTCGATCCCCGGCTGCACCTACTGCAACCCCCAGATCGCCTCGGTGGGCATGACCGAGAAGCAGGCCAAGGAGAAGGGCCTGAAGTACAAGGTCGGCAAGTACAACTTCAAGGGCCACGGCAAGGCCATCGCCGTCGGCGCGACCGAGGGCCTCGTGAAGATCATCGTCAGCGAGCCCTACGGCGAGATCCTCGGCGCCCACATCATCGGCGAGGACGCGTCGGAGCTCATCGGCGAGATGGGCCTCGCCCGCCGCGTCGAGGCGACGATCGAGGACGTCATCTCCACCGTGCATGCGCACCCGACGATGCACGAGGCGCTCCACGAGGCGGCGCTGGCGACGGAGAACCGCGCGATCCACGCGTGATCCGAGGACGACAGAACAGACGAACCACGCGGCCCGGCGAACCCGGGCCGCGTGTCGTTTTGCGGCGGTGTGGGTGTCGCGCGTCGATGCGTGTGCGGCGCGCCATTCGAATCCGTGCGCTTGATTGGTTCTCACGGAGGCACGGAGGACACGGATCGGAGCGATGGTCGAAGTTGGGGTAGCTGGGCCGATGCGATCCACGATCGATGCGCGACCCGCGTTTCATCCGCGACCGGCGGTGAATCGCCCGTCGAAGGAACTCCATAGATGCAAGCCCGCACGCCGTCGCGCCGCTCGAATGAAACCACTCTCGTCGGTGCCCACGCCGTCGCAGTGGGGTTTATCGGCCTTGCCATGTCCGCATCCCCTGCCTTTGGTGATGGTGAACCCATTTTCTGGGGTTCCAATCTCTCCAGCCAGTGCACACCTCCGGCGTGGCTCGGGAGCGTGCGCCAGATTGCAGGTGGGCGAATCCACTCGCTGGCGCTGCGGCCCGATGGATCCGTGGTTGCATGGGGAGGGAACTCCTCCGGGCAAGCCACGGTTCCGATCGGGCTGGGCCGCGCTATCGAGATCGCGGCGGGAGAGAATCACAGTGCGGCAGTTCTCGCGGATGGAACCGTTCGCTGCTGGGGAAGCAATTCCTCGGGGGCCTCGACCGTGCCACCAGGACTTCCGCCGGTGCGGAGCGTCACGGCGGGCGGGAACTCAACGTTCGTGATCAGCCGCGAGAACGTCGTGCGTCAATGGGGGCACATCAACGCACTCGCACCGGTTCCTCAGGGATTGGCGCCAACCGCAAGAGTGTCGGCTGGCCAGTTACATTGCATGGCAATGGGATTCGATGGAAGTCTCCGATGCTGGGGCTTCGATGAGTGGGGCGCGGTGACGCCACCTGCGAGCCTCACCACTGTTCGAGCAATTGCCGCTGGCGCGCTGCACGCCGCAGCGCTGACAACAGACCAACGCGTCGTGTGCTGGGGGCGATCCGACAACGGACAGACGGCGGTCCCCGCGGGACTCTCCGATGTCGTCGCCATCGCCGCCGGAGGCGCGCA
Organism: uncultured bacterium; assembly: GCA_903856525.1. Lineage (GTDB taxonomy): Bacteria > Planctomycetota > Phycisphaerae > Phycisphaerales > SM1A02 > QWPT01. Next base: position 8,161 of record CAIOCH010000194.1, read on the forward strand.
TACCGCGGCGCTGCGAGACGACGGCTCCATCGTGTGCTGGGGCTACGACGCATCTGGACAGGCGACGCCGCCAAAGCAGCCGCCCACTCGCCAGCTCGCGGTGGGATTCGAGCACTCCATGGCGATTCCCTGCGGTGCAAGTGTTGAACTGCGGAGCTCCCAGAATCTCGGTGCCTTCGGGTTCGGCGTCGTCAAGTCGTTCGCGTTCACGGATCTGCCCCCCACGGCCAATGGAGCCGTGACACTCGAGGTCGTCGCTCGCGGAGATCTGGATCTCGCCTCCGAGTTTCTCGTCGTCAGCGTCGATGGGGCGACACCGGGAACCGTGCTCTTCGCAACCGCCGGAAGCGCCGCCGATTGCCCAACAGAACCGAACCGTGCGGTTATCCAGATCCCAACAGCTTCGTACGCGGCACTCGCCGCGGACAGCGTGATCTCCATCACGGTCGAATCCTCGGTCGGCGTCAGCGCCGCGCAGTGTGCATCGGGCTCCATTGTCCTCGAGCTGACGGTTCCGGGGTATCTCGTCGACTGCAACGGGAATGGCTTCGACGACGGATGCGATCTCCGGACCGGAAGCGACATCTTTGACTGCGATGCAAATGGCTCCATCGATTCGTGCGACATCGCAGTGAACCCTGCACTCGACTGCGATGGAAGCGGGATCCTGGACTGGTGCGAGATCGCATCGGGCGCTCAAGACAAGGATGCTGATGGCCGCCTCGACTCGTGTGAGTTCGCGGTCGGCGACCTGGATCTCAACGGCGCCATCACGGGTGCGGATCTCGCTGGCATACTGGGGGTCTGGGGCGTTCCCAATGCGCCGTACGGAGACCTCGACGGCGATGGCATCGTCGGGGGTGGAGACCTTGCGATCCTGCTCAACCGTTGGGGAATCCTCCATTGATCGCTGCCGCGGGCGGATCGTGATCCGACCAGAGGGAAGCGAACCCACACCGGGGATCGCCAGGGACCAGCACCCCCTCCTCATGCACCGTCCGATACCAGCCAGCGCACGCATATCATCTGTGGCAAGCTTGCCGCATTGACATTGCTTTCTCATATGCCTGCGGCATGTTGCTGACATTGTCGTCGACTTGCCGGGTGGCAGTCGGAGATCACAGAGAACTGCGGCCCCCGCCCGCCAGGAATCGAGGGGGCACCACCGACTTGGAGCGTTATCTGGTGGCGCTGTCCTCACTTTTTGTGAAGCCGCGCGGCTTCTCCGCCACACCCTCAACCAACGGGATTCGATGCATCGCGATGTTCCTGCAATCCAATCCCCCGAGCGGTTTTCGGCTCGATACGGCATCGTGGATGCGCTTCGCGGATTCGCTGCTCTCGCAGTCGTGCTGGCGCACGTGAAGCTGCAGAGCAACACCGTGGGCGGCGAATCCAGCGCTCCGCGCGCGGTTTTCCCCTTCGGCTACGAAGCCGTTCTCGTCTTCTTCGTGATCAGCGGCTACTGCATCGCCGCAAGCGCGCAAGGCTGCATGAACAACGGGTTCGCATTCCGCGACTTCATGTGGCGTCGCGTGAAGCGCATCTACCCTCCCTATCTCTGCGCGATCGCGTTCTGGGCGGCGACCCGGATCGTGAAGTACCACACCGAAGGCGACTGGACGCTCGACCGCTCTCCCGCCGAGTGGCTGCAGAACATCACGCTCACGCAGTGGATTCCGCTGATTGCAGATCCACTCAACGCCCCCTCGACCAACCCCCGGCTGTTCGTCGCCGCATTCTGGTCGCTCTGCTACGAAGAGCAGTTCTACCTGGTCGTCGCGGGACTGCTGGCGCTGCGCCGCTGGTTCCCGGAGATCGTCTTCCGCGGCGCGCTTGTGCTCGCCGTCCTAAGCATCGCGTGGGGAGCGGTGTTCCCGACCATCAAGTTCGGGCTGTTCATCGAGTACTGGGCGGCCTTCGCGACGGGGCTTCTCGCCTTCTACAGGCTCTGCGTGGTCAAGTCCGTCAGGACAGGCCAATCGATAGACCTTGCACTCTTCATGCTCGCACTGACCGCGGGAATGATCGCATGGTGCTTCGGAATCGACTGGGGATCGCCGTCGCGAGCGGGTGAAGATTACGTGATCTCGTGGTCGTCGCTCGCGATCGCGTCGACCATGGCACTCGGTCTGATCCTGCTCCGGCCGTTCGACGCGCGATATGTGTCCGTTCGGTTCCTGGCGATGCCTCTAAGCGCCCTCGCGACGATCTCCTATAGCCTCTATCTCACTCACCAGTTTTGCCTCGTCTTCGCTTCGGGAGTCTCCCGACGTGCGATTGATCTCCTGGGCCTTCCGCAAGCGACGCCGTTTCTCGTCCTCGGACAAGTGTTGATCTTGCTCGGCATCGCGAGCGTGTTCTGGTACTTTTGCGAGCGACCGTTCCTGAACAGGCGCGCGGATGCCGATCGGCGCGAGTCTCCGATCCGTCGTGAACCTGCGCATGACCCCTCGCCATCGTGAGCGGCTGGAGCCTACGGGGCGGAGAAGCGGCGGAGCCTTGCGGGGGCTGCTACTGGTTGAGTCGAGCGATCCGAGGGAGCGGACCATCAAGTCCGTCACAGATGTTCATCACAGGCCGGAAGGTCAACCCACCCGCACAAATCCGGTCGGCGCCGACTCGCGCAGCTCGGCGACGAGCGCGGTGAGCTCGCGCGGTCGGCCGCCGTGCGCGGCGACATCGATGCCGACATCGCAGCGGCGCGCGAGCGAGGCGCCGTGGCCGTGCACGTGGCCGTGCAGGTGGAAGCCGCCGTTCGGGCGGCCCTGCCACTGCTCGATCGGGTAGTGGAAGAGCACGAGGCGCTCGTCGATGCCGGCGATGCCGCGGGCGCTCACGATGTCGTCGACGCCATCGAACAGCCGGTCGAAGTGCTTCTCACCGCGCGGGTCGTGGTTGCCGCGCACGAGGTGGATGCGCTCGCAGGCGATGCGGCCGCGGAGCTCCTCGGCACGCGCGCGTGTTTCGGCGGTCCACTCGTGTGGGCCGAGGAAGTCGCCTAGGTGGACGAGGATGTCGTCCGATCCCACCGTGGCGTTGATCGCGTCGATCATGGCGTCGTCCATCTGCGCAACGCTCTGGTAGGGCCGCGCGAAGATGCCGATCGCCGCGCCATGGCCGAAGTGCGTGTCGGCGGTGACGAAGATGCGCCGGTCCGTCCTCGTGAGTTCCTTGGCGATCGACATGCAGGGGACAGTACCATCCCGCCCATGCACTTCATCGCAGCACTCGCGGCTGTCCTCGCCGCATCCGCTCCGCAGCAGGAGCTCCCCCGCTACGGCGGCGTCAACCTCGTGAACGAGACGCCCGAGCAGCACGATGCGCGCATGCGGTGGTTCCGCGAGGCCAAGTTCGGCATGTTCATCCACTGGGGCGCCTACTCGACGGCGGCCGGTGAGTGGAACGGCCGGCCCGTCCGCGGGATCGGCGAGTGGCTGCTCTCGAACGCGCAGATCAAGCCGGAGGACTACGCGGTCCTGCAGCAGCGGTTCAACCCCGTCAAGTTCGACGCGAAGCGCTGGGTGGCGATCGCGAAGGACGCCGGAATGAAGTACATCGTGATCACCTCCAAGCACCACGACGGCTTCTGCCTGTGGGATTCGGCGCTCACCGACTGGGATGTCGGCGGCTCGCCCTTCGCGCCGCGTGATCCGCTCAAGGAACTCGCCGATGCGTGCACGGAGGCGGGCATCCGCCTGTGCTTCTACCACTCGATCATGGACTGGCACCACCCCGACTACCTGCCGCGGCGCGCGTGGGACACGCGGCCGACCGACGGCGCGCAGTACGGCCGCTACATCGAGTACATGAAGGGCCAGCTCAAGGAGCTCACCTCGGGCCGCTACGGCAAGGTGGGCATCCTCTGGTTCGACGGCGAGTGGGAAGGCACCTGGACCCACGAGATGGGCAAGGACCTCTACGACTACTGCCGCGCGCTCGACAAGGACATCATCGTCAACAACCGCGTCGACACCGGCCGCTCGGGCATGGAGGGCATCACCCGCGAGGGCGACTACCGCGGCGACTACGGCACGCCCGAGCAGCAGATTCCCGCGACGGGGCTTCCGCCCGGCGTCGACTGGGAGACGTGCATGACGATGAACGACACGTGGGGGTACAAGAAGGGGGACAACAACTGGAAGTCAGCGACCGATCTCGTGCGCAAGCTCGTGGACATCGCGTCCAAGGGCGGCAACTTCCTGCTCAACGTCGGGCCGACGGGTGAGGGCGAGATCCCCGAGGCGAGCGTGGAGCGTCTTGCCGCGATGGGCGCGTGGATGAAGGTCAACGGCCGCGCCATCGAGGGCACCACGGCGAATCCGTTTCCCGAGTCGCCCGCGTGGGGCCGCGTGACGCGCGCGAGAAATGCCGACGGCAGCGACCGGCTCTACCTGCATGTGTTCGAGTGGCCCGCCGACGGACGGCTGCGCCTCGGCGGACTGCTGAGTGATGTGCGCGCGGTGCAGATCCTCGGCCAGCGCACGCGCAACCTGTGGCCGAGCGAGCGCGACGGCGATGCGATCGTCTTCCGCCTGCCCGAGCAGGCGCTCGACCCGATGTGCACCGTGGTGGCGGTGGATCTCGCGGAGCCGCTGGCCGTGGCGGAGCCGCCCGTGATCTCCGCGGCCGACGACATGTTCATGGGTTTTTTCATGGGTTCAATCACGGTCGCCGTCGGCCAGCGCGGCGACAGCCCGGTCGAGTACCGCTACACCACCGATGGCAGCGAGCCGAGCGCGGCGAGCCTGCCCGCGGGACGGCCGTTCACCGTGTCGTCGACCACCACGGTCAAGGCGCGCGGGTTCGTGGGTGACCGCGCCGCCACGCGCACGGTCGAACGGCGCTTCGAGCGGCTCGAGCCGCTGCCGGCGGTGCAGACGCTCAAGAGCGACCCGGGCCTCGCGTTCGCCGCGTACGAGGTGCCGCCGTCGATCAAGTCGTGCGCGGAGATCACGCGTGCGACCAAGGTCGGCGAAGGCGTCGCGGAGACGCCGAGCGTGGCCGTGAAGCCGCGCGAGGAGAACTTCGGCCTGGTCTTCACCGGGTTCATCGAGGTGCCGGCGGGCGGGCTGTATCGCTTCTTCGTTGATTCCGACGACGGCTCGACCATGTCGGTCCATGGCAGGATGGTCGTGGACAACGACGGCCCGCACAGCGCCACCGAGAAGTCGGGCGCCATCGCGCTCGATGCGGGCTTGCACCCGGTCGAGATCCGCATGTTCGAGGCCGCGGGGCAGGACCTGCTGCGCGTCTCGTGGATTGCACCGGGCGCGGCGAAGAAGGCCATCGTCCCCGCCGCGGCGTGGAAGCGCTGAATCGAACCACGCATGAAGCTCACGACGCTCCGCGCCGACCTCCTGCTGCTTGCCGCCGCCGTCATCTGGGGCTCGGGCTTCGTCGCGCAGCGGCTGGGCAGCGGGCACCTCGACGCGTTCGAGTTCAATGGCCTGCGCTTCACCTTCGGCACACTGCTCTTGCTGCCGCTCCTGCGCTTCGCGCCGTGGCCCGCGCATGTCGATCGCGCGACCGCGCGCCGCGCCACGCTGCGCGGCGGGATCCTGGCGGGCGCGGTGATGATGCTCGCGGCCAACGCGCAGCAGCACGGCCTCGCCACGACCACCGCGTCGAACGGCGCGTTCATCACCAGCCTCTATGTCGTGTTCGTGCCGTTCCTCGCGGTGCTCATCAGCCGCAAGGCGCTCGGCTGGGCGGTGTGGCTCGGCGTGGCGCTCGCAGGCCTCGGGCTCGTGCTCCTCGGCGTCAATCCCGACTTCACCGTCAACACGGGCGATCCATGGGTGCTCGCGTGCGCCGTGCTGTGGGCGGTGCATGTCGTGACTGTGGGCATCTACTCGCGCGATGCCGAACCCATCCGCTTCTCGCTCATCCAGCTGGGCATGACTGGCGTGGCCAGCCTGGCCACGATGTTCGCCCACGATGGCGTGCGCCTCGAGGCGATCGAGGCCGCCAAGTGGGCGCTGCTCTACGCGGCGGTGCTGCCGGTGGCCGTGGCGTTCACGCTGCAGGTGGTGGCGCAGAAACACGCGCCCGCCACGCACACGGCGCTCATCCTCTCGCTCGAGAGCGTGTTCGGCATGGTCTGCGGCATCGCGTTCCTGGCCGAGCGCCCCACGGCGCAGCAGTACGCTGGCGCGGCGCTCATGCTCGCGGGCGTGGTGGCGTCGCAGGTGCTGCAACCGGCCAAGGCGGAGCTCGCCGCCGAGGTCACTTCGCGCGAACGGTGAGTCGCACGGCGCCCGTCGTCGAGCGCAGCTCGGACTGGTCCGACGCCGCACCGACCTCGACGGTCTTCGAGTGATCGCCCGCATTCGGCACGCGGGTGCGGCCGGCGGAATCGCGCACATCGAGCCGCCCGCCCGTCGAGTGCATCTTCACCACGCCGTCGAAGTCGACGCCCACCTCCACGCGCAGCTCGCCCGTGCGGGTCTGCGCGTCGAACGGATGGTCGTTGCCATCGGCGAGCGAGATGGTGAGCGCACCGTCGGTCGCGAGCGCCTTGACTGCGCCGCCGATGCCGAGCAGCTCGACGAGTCCACCCGCGCCGTTCACGTCGACGCCGCCCGCGTGGTTCTTGACCCGCACGTCGCCCTTCTTCGTCACGATCTTGAGCTTGCCGCCCGTTCCCTCGACGGTGACATCGCCACTGGCGGCGCGCAGGCTTGCATCGCCCACGCTCGGCATGACCACGCGCAGCTTGACCCGATCGCGCGGCATGGCCTTGCCCGCGAGGATGGGCTTCACCACCACGGTCTGGTCGGCGGCGCGCTCCGCGTAGAGCTTGGCGAGTTCCGCCCGCCGCGCGACGTCCTTGGGATCGCCGCCATCGACCGTGAACTCCGCCTCGATGCGCGGCACGTCAGCGTTGGCATCGACGGTGACCTCGATGGAGCCGTCGACGATCTCCACCAGCAGCCGCTCGGCGACACCCTTCTCGCGCGCGGCGGCCACATCGGCGGTGCGCACCACCACCTGCGGATCGAACTTCTGCGCGTACGCGCCACCCGTGCAGGCGACTGCGGACACGAGCATGGCGACGACGAGGTGGAGCGGCTTGATCATGGAAGTGTCGTGCACGCGGTTCGTGCATGTCCTGTGGAGAACGGTGCTTGCAGTGTGACCGCCGACGGTGGTTTCGGGGTATCCGCGGCGACGCCCGACTCTTATCGGCTGAATCGGGGCGTCGATGGAGAGGTTATTCACCTGCGCGAACTTCTGTCTGGAGTGTGCGCGGCAGGGGCCGAAAGAAAGCCCGCCGCAGCACTGGGCCGCGGCAAGCATCGGGAGGATCCCGACGCACGACAGGAACCAGGCTCACCCGAACAGAACAGCGCCACACAGGTGGATGTGCCGGCGCGCGAAAGAACGACGAACCATGAACGCCATCCCGAACATCGACCGCGTCTCCGAGCAGCTCTTCTCGTACCTCGTCAGCGGCGAGCGCCGCGCCGCCCGCGAGCTGGTCAACGCGCTCTACAACGCCGGCATCGCGCCCGAGACCGTGGCGAAGGACCTCTTCTGGCCGCTGCTCGACAGCATCGCCATGATGTACCGCAAGGACCAAATCACCACGCTCAGCCACCACTACGCCACGCGCATGCTGCGCATGATGGTCGACCAGGCGCAGGCGCGGTACACCACCTCGGAGTCGCGCAACCGCCGCATCGCTCTGTTCTGCGGTCCCAACGAGACCGAGGAGCTCGCGGGCCAGATGGTCGCCGACCTGCTCGAGGCCGACGGCTACGAGGTGACCTTCGCGGGCGGCGGCGTGGCCAACGACGAGATCCGCGAGGAGATCGGCCAGCGCGAGCCCGACGTGCTCCTGCTCTTCGCGTCGAGCGCCAAGGACGCGCCGTTCATCCGCGAGCTCATCGACACCATCCGCGAGAACGGCGGACATCCCGACATGCAGATCGTGGTGGGCGGCGGCATCTTCAACCGCGCCCCGGGTCTCGACGAGGAGATCGGCGCAGACCTCTCGGCCACCTCGCCACGCGACCTGCTCGAGCGCCTCGTCGAGGACCGCACCGCGCGCAACGCCCGCTGGACGGCCACGAACAGCCGCGCACGCCGCGTGGCGTGACGCGACGGCGGCAGCAGCGGACGACAACCAGCCCTTTTCGGCAGCGCCACCCCGCGTCCCGGGTGGCGCTGTCTTTTTTCGCCATGTGCTGAGAGAGTCCGGTTCGTGGCGCGGAAGTAGGTGTCGCGATCGTATCCCGCGGCATCCGCAACCAAGTCTGAGGAGTCCATCCATGCGCCAGTTGATTTCCACCGTCGTCGCCACCGCCACCTCGCTCGCCGTGATCGGCGGCGCCTACGCCCAGTCCTATACGGGCCACAGCGCCATCGCCGGCAGCACCACCGTCATCCCCGCCGCCAACGACCTCCCCGGCGTCCCCGATCTCCAGACCCTGTGGATCCGCGTGACCACCACGACGGGCGCCGTCGTTCCGCTGTCGCTCAGCGCCGCACTCGGCACGTCCTACACCGCGGGCGGCTCGACCACCAACATCGCGCTCTTCCCGATCTCCGCCACCCAGACGCGGGTGAAGATCTCCCAGTCGGCGCCGGCAGGCGGCTTCGGCATCCGCCGCGTGGAGTTCGGGACGGTCAACTCGCGTGCGGGTTTCGACATCGTCAACGCCACGGTGCGCACCCCTGGGTCCGGCTTTGGTTTCGCCCCCGTCGCCACCACGACCGCGGGCCCGAGCGCCTGGGTCGCGGCCATCCAGTTCACCAACCGCGTGACCCTGCCCGGCGCGGCCGCGCAGAACGACCTCTACAAGACCATGAACGTCAACTTCGCCGCACCGATGTTCAACGGGACCTTCGAGTTCATCGTGGACACCGATCGCCTGTACTGATCCGACCTCGAACAGCGGGACCAGGACGCCATCGCGCCTCCCTGGTTTGGCAAACGAAGAGCCCACGCGGAGTGACCCTCCGCGTGGGCATGTTCCTCATGACCTCGCTGCGCGCGATGCGACTTGATGTGGGCCGACTCCGCGTGATGCCGAGCCGCGTGCACCCGCTGCATGCGGTCCAACCGCCCAGGGTCCTTCGGTTTCCTGGCACCCGTCGCCGCGCATGCTGCTTGCGCTACCCTGCGCGCCATGTCCCAGGACGCATTCGCCGGCATCGACACCATCCCCTTCGTCGAGCGCAGCTCCAAGGAGCCGCTCGGCTTCCGCCACTACCGTCCCGACGAGATGGTCGAGGGCAAGCCCATGCGCGACCAGCTGCGCTTCGCCGCGTGCTACTGGCACACCATGCGCAACGGGCTGTCGGACCCATTCGGCGCCGCCACCGCGCGCACGCCGTGGGACGACGGCAGCGACACGGTCGACAATTGCCGCCGGCGCGCCGACGCGTTCTTCGAGTTCCTCCGCAAGTGCCGCATCGACTGGTACTGCTTCCACGACCGCGACATCGCGCCCGAGCGCGCCACCCTCGCCGAGTCGAACGCCGACCTCGACAAGGTGGTGGAGCACTTCGAGGTCCTCCAGCGCGCCAGCGGCAAGAAGCTGCTGTGGGGCACCGCGTGCCTCTTCGCGCATCCGCGCTACATGTCGGGCGCCGCGACCAGCCCGCGCATCGAGGTCTTCGCCCACGCGGCCGCGCAGGTCAAGAAGGCGCTCGAGGTCACGCACCGCCTCGGCGGCGAGGGCTACGTGTTCTGGGGCGGCCGCGAGGGCTACACCACGCTCCTCAACACCGACATGAAGCGCGAGCGCGAGCACCTCGCGCACCTGCTCCACATGGCCGTCGACCACAAGAAGGCGATCGGCTTCAAGGGGCAGTTCTACATCGAGCCCAAGCCGCGCGAGCCGAGCGTGCACCAGTACGACTCCGACGCGGCGGCGTGCCTGGCGTTCCTGCGCGAGTTCGGCCTGCTCGCCCACTTCAAGCTCAACATCGAGACCAACCACGCCACCCTCGCCGGCCACACCGTGGAGCACGAGCTGGCGGCGTGCCGCATCGCGGGCGCCCTCGGATCGGTCGACGCCAACTCGGGCACCGACCACTGCGGCTGGGACACCGACGAGTTCCCCACCGATCCGCGCCTCACGACCAAGATGATGCTGGAGATCCTCGCCGCGGGCGGCTTCACCACGGGCGGCCTC
>CAIOCH010000195.1 GCA_903856525.1 uncultured bacterium
CTCGGGATGTCGAGCGCGCGGGCGGGCGAGATCGTGCGCCGGCGGGCGCAGTTCGCCAAGACGGGCCACGCGGGCACGCTTGATCCGCTCGCGACGGGCGTGCTCGTCCTCGGGCTCGGGCGCGGGACCAAGGCCGTGCCGCTGCTCATGGCCACCGACAAGGAGTACGAGACCGAGGTCGACCTGTCGGCGTTCACCCGCGGCGACGACCGCGAGGGCGAGCGGCGCGAGGTCGAGGTTGCAGTGCCGCCCACGCGCGCCGAGGTCGAGACCGCGCTCCGCCGATTCGAGGGCGAGATCGACCAGCGGCCGCCCGCGTTCAGCGCCATGGTGGTCGAGGGTCGCCGCGCCTACCGCATCGCGCGCAAGGACGACACCTTCGAGCTGCCGCCGCGCAAGGTCGTGGTGCACGCGATCCGCCTGCTCGACTACGCGTGGCCCATCGCCCGCATCGAACTGCGTTGCGGCAAGGGCTTCTACGTACGCAGCCTCGCGCGCGACCTCGGCCTGGCGCTTGGCACGGGCGGACATGTCGCCTCGCTGCGCCGCACCGCGGTCGGTCCGTTCACACTGGCCTTGGCCAAGCGCCTCGACGACCTCCCCGCCGTGATCGATGGATCGTGCCTGATCCCGCTGGCGGATGCGATCGCGCTCGTCACTCCGCCGGCGACGAGCCTGCCGCCGGATGCTGGGCAGCCGTAGCCTCCGCCGCCGCACGTGCCTGCTCCAGCCGCCGCGCGCGGCGATCCTCGGCAAAGCTCGCGAGCACGAAGATGCCCATGCCCACGAGCAGCAGCACATCGGCCACGTTGAACACCCACGGGAACACATCGGAGTTGGCATTGCCCGGCCAGCGCCAGCCGTTGGGCAGCTGCCAGCCCGGCAGCATGTGCAGGAAATCGCGCACCGCGCCGTACACCATGCGGTCGTAGAGGTTGCCGAGCCCGCCGGCGAGGATGAGGCCGATGGCGATGTGCGACGACTTCATGCGCACGCGCGTGCCGCGCGCGAAGAGAAGCACGGCCGCCACCGTGGCCAGCACGGTGAACACGATGAACAGCTCGCGCCGATGCTGGCCGATGCCGAACACGGCTCCGTAGTTGAGCACCAGGCGGAAGTCGAGCAGATCCCACGGCAGCGCCTCGACCCGCGGATGGTGCGGCAGCGCGAACGACGGATCATCGAGCACCTTCTCGCGCGTGAGCTCGACGGGGTAGCCCGCGACCGTGCCGAACGCCCAGTACTTGGTCCACAGGTCGAGGGCCAGTCCAACCGTGAAGACACCCACCAGGCGCGCCCATGATGCAGCGGAACGCCACGCGGGCAGCTCCGCCGACGGGTTCTCCTCAGGAGACTGCGACGGGTGCATCAGCGGGAACCGCTCGACTCGGCGATGCGCTCGGCCTCGATCGTGTACTTGGCCCACGGCTTGGCGTCGAGACGCGCCTTGGAGATCGGCTTGCCGGTCATCTGGCACACACCGAAGGTCTTGTCCTCGATGCGCTGCAGCGCGGCGTCGATCTCGTTGACGATGGCGCGCTCGGTCTCGGCCATGCCGAGCGTGAAGTCCTGCTCGTACACATCGGAGCCCATGTCGGCCATGTGCACCGGCATGTTGGAGAGGTTGCCACCCGACGAGCGGAGCGCCTCATCCTCCATGCCGTTGAGCATGCCCACGAGCTGGCGACGCTTGACGTGCAGCAGCGCGCGGTACTCCTCGAGCTCCTTCTTGCCGAGCTTGGTCTTGATCTCGCGGATCTGCTGCTCGGAGGGAGCCGCAGCCACCTCGGCGGCGGAGGACTTGGACTTCTTGGGCACCACGATCCCCTTGGTGGAGATCGCGCGCACGCGGCGGCCGTTGATGATGATGAACTCGCCCGTACCACCGCGGGCATTGGCCACGGCGGCAGCGGCCTCGGCCACCGACCTGTGCTGGGCGAGATCGATCGGACCCTTCTTGGGCACGATGGGCGTCTCCGACGCATCGGGCTTGGCCTTGCCGCCCTTCGCAGCGGGCTCGGGCTTGCCGGA
>CAIOCH010000196.1 GCA_903856525.1 uncultured bacterium
AGCATCGACACGCTGCCCACCACGATCGCCGTCAGCGAAAGCGTCGCCATGCCGTCGCGGACATCGCGGCGGTCGGTCCGACGCGGCGATGCGGTCGACGACTCCATTCCCCGCAGTATCCGCGAAGGTCGCCGCGAGGCAAGGCGTCGGCGGGTAACGTCTCGGAAATGTCTCGACTTTCCCGATGCGCGCTCGTCCCTTCCGCAGTCGCGGTGCTTCTGGCGATCGACGCGCCGACCACGGGTGCTTCTCCGGGAAATCCACGGCAACGGCAGGATTCCGCCGCGCCCGCGGGCAGGGACGTCGAGGGGGGATCCGCGCCGGGCACTTCGCCAAGCCGTACGCCCAACCTCGTGCTGGTCTTCTGCGACGACATGGGCTGGGGCGACGCTCCCGGCTTCGCGCTGCCCGGCCACGAGCCGCCCGCGTACACGCGCGACATGCCCAATCTCGCGCGGCTCGGGCGAGAGGGCGCGCGCTTCCGCCACTTCTACAGCGCGCAGCCGGTGTGCAGCGCCTCGCGCGCCGCCATCCTCACGGGCTGCTATCCCAACCGCATCGGCATCAGCGGCGCGCTCTTTCCCGACGCCGCCATCGGCATCGCCCGCGACGAACGCACGCTCGCCGAGCTTCTCAAGGAGCGCGGCTACGCCACGGGCATCTTTGGCAAGTGGCACCTCGGTCATCGCGACGCCTTCAATCCCACCCGCCACGGATTCGACGAGTACTACGGCATCCCTTACTCAAACGACATGTGGCCTCCGCGCTTCAAGGGCGACTTTCCGCCGCTGCCGCTCATGGACGGCCTCGCGCCCGCCGAATTCGTGCGCACCATGGACGACCAGGCGCAGCTCACGCGCAAGCTCACCGAGCGCGCGGTGCGCTTCATCCGCGCCAATACCGAGGCCAAGCGGCCGTTCTTCGCCTACATCCCGCATCCGCAGCCGCACGCGCCCATCGCGGCCAGCGCCGCATTCGCGCCCGCCACCCGTGACGGGCTCTACGGCGCCGTCATGCGCGAGATCGACTGGTCGGTGGGCGAGGTGCTCAAGGCGCTCGACGAGACGGGCGCCGCGGCCGACACCATCGTGATGTTCACCAGTGACAATGGGCCGTGGCTCTCCTACGGCACCGACGCCGGCAGCACCGGCGGCCTGCGCGAGGGCAAGGGCACCACCTTCGAGGGCGGCGTGCGCGAGCCGTGCTTCCTGCGCTGGCCTGGCGAAGTCCCCGCCGGCGCGGTGAGCGATGTGCCGTGGATGACCATCGATCTCTTCGCGACCATGATGGCAATCACCGGCGCATCGCAGCCCGCGGCGGACCGGCCGATCGACGGGCGCGATGCGCGGCGCATCTGGTCATGCGCACCCGATGCGCAGCCCACCCAGGCGGCGTTCTACTTCTACTACCACGCGAACCGTCTCGAGGGGCTGCGCATGGGCAAGTGGAAGCTGGGTCTTCCGCGCAAGTCGCGCACGCTCGATGGCAAGGCGGGCGGCGTGGGCGGTGGCGAGACCGCGTACGTCGAGAAGCCCGAGCCGCTGGCGCTCTTCGATCTCGAGGCGGATCCGCGCGAATCGCGCGATGTGAGCGCCGAGCACCCCGCGGTCGTGGAGGAGATGCTCCGCCACGCGGAGGCCGCGCGCGCGGATCTCGGCGACGCCCTCACCAAGCGCGAAGGCACCGGCCGCCGTCCCGCGGGCCGGGAGTGACGTGCATGAGCCTGCGGAAACCTCGGGTGCCCGTCAGTCGCTGCGCAGCGGAGACTGGGGAACGGTGGACGTGAGCCTACGACTGTCGGGAGGCTCGATGGACATCCGTGATCCGATCGAAGGCTCACGTCGATCAATCCCACGACATCGATCGCTCGCGCGGAACAGTTGGAAGACACATGCATCGGCCAAAACGCGAGCCGCGGGAGGCGCAAGCGCCTCCCGCGGACTCGGTTGCGCGCGGGGCCGATCACCCGTCAGCGCAAGGTCTGTTCCCCCGGTTCGGCGTTCCGCGGGGCTCCCGCGTCTTGCGCCGATCTTTTCCGACATGGGGCTACACGCGCTCTCTCAGCGACGCCAATGGACGGGTCCGGCCGCCTGGGTCGCTGCGCGCAGGATCTCCGGCGTCTGGCGGCAGCCGAGCAGCACGTGCAGCGGCGTGCCGTTGTGGTCGGCCAGCATCGCGCTCTCGAGGTAGGGATGCTCGAGCATCTGCGATCGTCCATGGGCGGCAGCGGGGCGGTCGGTCCAGGTGCCGCGCAGCGCGTCGTTGACCACGCTGCGAGCCAGTGACTGCGCCTTGGCGGAGGCGGCGGGATCCATCGCGCGGCCTTCGGTCGCGCAGCGGCGCGCCACCATGTCCCAGCTCATCAGCGCCGAGTCGCGCAGATCGCCGTAGAACTTGGCAAACCAGTCGGGACTCGCGAAGAGATCGCCCGCGAGGAACTCGCCGTTGAAGAGCACGAGCAGTCCGATCGCCCCGCGCGCAGCCTCGTCCGCTGCGGCGAGCCGGGCGGGATCGATGCTTGATATGCCGGCGGGAGTCGCGAGTCGCTCGCGGGTCTCGGTGAGTTCGCGTTCGAGTTGCGTGAGCCGTTGCACCATCAAGTCGAGGGATCGACGAATGGTGACAACCGTGACATGGTCGCCATGGCTGAGGGCGGCGTCGAGCCTCTCGGTCACCGCGCGTGCCTGCTGGCGAACCTCGCGGATCTGCTCCTCGAGGCGCTGCACCTCCGCGCCATCGGACTGGGTCGGGGTGTCCGCGGGCGCATGGTGATTCCGCGACATCCGCCGTCCCTTGAACTGCTCGAGCGAGTCGAGGAGATCGCCACCGCTGGCGCGCGCCTGCACGGCATGGCTCATGTGATCGATGTCCCGCCACACGGAGGATTGGTCGGCTTCGAAACTGCGGCGTTCGCGGCGGGAATCCGACACTCCGCGGAACTTGGAGACGCGGATGGTGATCGGCTCGACACCCGCGGCCTGGAACCGCGCACCGGGACGCCCGCTCCATCGGCCCTGCTCGACGCAGGTCACGGGGATCTTGGCGCTCTGACCTGACAGGATGAAGATGTCGGTGCTCACGCCGCGGTTCTGCTTGCCGCCCTTGACGAGCTGGCCTGCGATCAGGACGACTCCAAACGGCGTGTTGTTGGTCGCCTTCAGGAACGGCACGGCGCCGCCGTCGGAGACCTCCTCGATGGAGAAGCCAGTCGCGGCGGAGTCGCCGAGTTCGGTGTCGCCGAACAGGCGCGACGTCTGGTCCAGGGGTGCGCCCATGCGGTCGCCCATGCGGTCGACCATGCGATCCACGGCGTCGGGACCCGAGGTCACGAACACGAAGTCGAGCCCGGGGCAGAGGTTGACGGGGCGATACTCGCCTCCATTCATATCGGGATTGAGAAGATCAACTGGATCGTGCACAGGCATCATCGGCATCGCCGTCGTGGGCATGAAACGTCCTTTCCCGCGGATTGCGGAGAGGTTGGGGAGGAGCACCAGGCTGTCAGGGAAGGAAACGATTGATCGCGGTCAATCCGCGAAGTTCCATCCCCATATCGCGACAAACGACTCGGAAGGCCTTCACCAGCGGGCGGGGATCAAAGCGAGGCGAGGCCGGGCTGCGCCTGCTCGGAAGGGACCTGCTCGGGGTGGGGTGGCCAGGGGTCTACATTTGCTGACGAGCGGGAATGTAATTCATATCCGAGAAGAAGTCAAGGCGTTTTGTTGCCGACGGAGAAGAATTGATGTAGGCTTCGAGGGCTTCGCGGTTTGCGGCCCGACCAGTCACAACAGGACCTGCCATGGGAATGCCTCCAACCCGCCTCTCGTTCGCCCTGGTGATCTTCGTGCTCGCGCCGGGTGGGCACATCGCCACCATCGGCGGGCAGGAGCTCACCGAAGGACACGTCGCGCCGCTTCCCGGCCGCGGGGCGGGGCTCGCGGACATGGTGCGCAACCACATGGAGCGGGTGCTGCCGCCAGACACGATCACCTCGCGGCTGCGTCCGCTCATGCCGAGGCTGCGCGGTGACGGCGTCGTCGTGCTGCCCCTGTGGGCCACTGGCAGGCTTCCGAGCGTCGAAGTTTGGAGGGCCACGCTGGGGCGGATCGCCGATCGGCCGTTCGACGCGCTCGGCCGGTTGGCCGACCAGCTTCATGATCCGAGCCTCGTCACCGAGGCGCACTCCGAGTTCCGTCGTGCGCTGGCGTCTGATCCCGTTTCGCACCAGCTCATGAGCGAGGGAGGTCGATTGCGGGCGCTGGCGATGGATGAGCTCGACGCCGCTTCGGCGCGCGAGCTCGGCATTCCGCCGGTCTTCGGTCTGCTGCCCGACCGCTTCACCATCGAGCATCTGCAGCTGGCGGTCACGCAGGCGGCGCGCCTGCACGAGGGTGACATCCAGAAGTCGAGCAACTTCCGGCGTCGACTCGTGGAGTTCATCGACTTCGGCGTGCTCGAGCGTACCGAAGGGGTCGTGCCCACGGACGCCAAGGGGCGTCCGCCGCAGCTCTTCCGATTCAACCGCGAGCGCTGGATGGCGTGGTTGCTCGCGCGTCGTGGAGACCACGAGCCAAGTCCGCGGGTGCTGCGGATGCACCGCAGCGTGCTGGCGCGTGATGCAGACTTCGAGGGGCGAGTGCTGGATGCCCGCCCCGGGGATGCCCCACAAGGGGACGCCAGCCGCGGTGAAGTCACGGGCGACATCCGATCGAAGGACATCCTGGACAAGGACATCCTGCACAGGGATGCCAGGC
>CAIOCH010000197.1 GCA_903856525.1 uncultured bacterium
TCGGTCGCATCCGGCAGCAGGTCGCCCGCGAGCATGCGGGTGGAGAGCGCGTCGTAGGGCGTGTCGCGGTTGAGTTCGCGCACCAGCCAGTCGCGCCAGACCCACTGGAAGGTATCGCCGTCCTGCTGGAAGCCATTGGAGTCGGCGTAGCGCGCCGCATCGAGCCAGGGAAGCGCCATGCGCTCGCCGTAGTGCGGCGATGCGAGCAGGCGATCCACCACGCGCTCGTAGGCGCCCGGTTCGCGGTCGTCGAGGAACGCAGTCACCTCTTCCGGCGTCGGCGGAAGTCCCGTGAGATCGAGGCTGAGCCTGCGGATCAGCGTCGCGCGATCCGCATCCCCGGCCAACGCGAGTCCCTCGCGGGCGAGCCGCGCGGTCACGATCGCGTCGATGGGATTCGAGCCCTCGTCCGTTGGCGTCCGCCTCGGCGGCACGAACGACCAGTGCGGCTCGTAGCGCGCCCCCTCGGCGATCCAGCGCCCGAGCAGCTCCAGCTGCCGCGCGTCGAGCGGGCGATGCGCCGAGGGTGGCGGCATGACATCGGCGGGATCAGCGGACCTCACGCGCACCAGCAGTGGACTCGACCGGGTGTCACCGGGCACGATCGCACCCTGTGCGATCACCGCGGCGCGGTCATCGAGCCTCAGGTCCGCCGCGCGCGCCGCCGCGTCGGTGCCATGGCACTGGAAGCAGTGCTCCGACAGGATGGGGCGGATCTCGGCGTTGAATCCGATCGGCTCGCGCCCCCGCAGCACGGGCTGCGCGTCGAACAGCATGACGAGCGGCACAGCGCCCAGCGCCACGGATCCCGCGAGGATGACTGCGACACGCGCCGACATTCCGCGCATCCTACGACGGGCGACACCCCGATCGGAAGCCGATGGAGATGTCAGAACTCGCGCGAGAAACCCACCCAGACGGCGCCGACCTGATCGTCACCGGCGCTCCCCGCGCCAGGCAGCCCTCGCAGGAGCGCGGCATCGAGCGTGCGCCAGCCCGCCTCCACGGAGAGATCCCATGCATCGCGGCCGCGGGGCGCACCGAGCTTGACCCGCACGCCCCCGCCGACGCGCCAGGCGACCCCACCGCCGTCGATGTTCGGCGACAGATCACCCCGCAGCGAGAGCTCCACGCCCCGCGCGACTTCGGCGCGCGACCGGAACCCCGCCAGCGGCGCGCCCTCACCCTCGAGGGCGGTCCATGAGGCCAGCGACTCGGCGGCGATGCCGTCGGCACCCGCGTTCCGTGCCGACGAGGCGGTCGCCGCGACGCGGGCACCCGCGACGAAGTCGATTGACCCGGACGGGGACGCAGCGATCCGCCACGCGCCGCCCAGGTCCGCGACCAACGCCTGCACGCCCGCGAGCGCCGCGTCATCCACGACCCGGCCCGATACGAACGCCCCGAGCCGCTGATCCCACCACGCCGTGGCGTCGATGTCGTAGGCCCAGAGGGCGACCATTGGCGCCGACACGTCCCATGATTGCCATGCCTGCTGGGCGACCAGCGTGCGCCCCCACTGCACCGAACGCGCCTCCGCGACCGCGGCGCGGGCCACGCCCGTGGACGGCAGCGGGTTCCACGCCGACTGCACCAGCTCGAAGGACCAGGGCGAGATGCCGCGCGAACCGACCGCACCGCCGCCGGTACCCGATGCGGCTGCCGCCCAGGCTGCACCACCGCGGGGGTCCTCGTCGCCACGCACCGACACGAGTTCGGCGCCGGCAACGCCAGCGAGCGCACCCACGGCGATCAGCGGCGCCAGCCAGTTCGATGTTGTGAGCAAGGCACGCCTCATGACCAACAGAACGCTCCACACGTCCACTCGGTTCCCGAACACGCAACGCCGCGAGCGAATTGTTCGATTGACCAGCCCCGAAGTCCAGTCCACTACCATCTCCGCATGGCCAGCTCGGTCGCCGCAGATCCCCGCATCCCACTTCTCCTCGACCTCGCCGGCCGCGCGGCGACCTGCGCGCTTCGGCATTACCAGTCGCAGGCGCTCGAGGTGGCAACCAAGGCCGACGACTCTCCCGTCACCGCGGCGGACCGTGAGATCGAGGCACTGCTGCGCGGCGAGATCCGTCGCGACTTTCCCAACGACGGCGTGCTGGGCGAGGAGCACGGCGAGTTGCCGTCGACCAGCGGCTGGCGCTGGGTGATCGATCCGATCGACGGCACGGTGTCCTTCGCAACGGGCGTGCCCCTCTTCGGCACGCTGATCGCCCTCGAGCATGACGGCGACGTCGTGGCGGGCATCTGCAGCATGCCCGCGCTGGGCGAGCGGGTGTGGGCCGTGCGCGACGGCGGCGCCTGGTGGGACCGCACGCTGGCCGACGGCAGCACGATGCGCACCGCCGCGCGCGTCCGTGCGTGCCCGGCGCTCGCACAGGCGCTCGTGTGCACCAGCGGGCTCGAGTACTTCGAACGCGCGCGCGCAACGGAGACCCTCGTGGCCGTCGCGCGCGCCGCCAGGCGCATGCGCGGCTGGAGCGACTGCTACGGAGGCATGCTCGTGGCCACGGGTCGCGCCGACGGGTGGATCGATCCCGTGATGAACCCGTGGGATTCGGGGCCGTTCCCCGTGATCATGGCCGAGGCGGGCGGCGTCTTCAGCGACTTCCACGGCCGCCCCGACATCCGCGGCGGCAGCGCGATCGCGGGATCCGCAGCGGTGCACGCCGAACTCCTCCGCATCGCTCAGGCGAGTGCGTCCCACGCGGCGTCGAACGCAGTCGCGTAGTTCCGCCAGCGCCCGATGCTCGAACGGTTGATGGGCCGGCGCACCTGCTCGTAGCTGAGCGTGAGCACCGTGCGCGCGTTCTGCTCGGGAGCGAGCACGGCGGGATCGAAGGGCACGCCCATCGCCTCCAGCACCCGGCGGATCTCCCGCTCGGGCTCGGCCACGAGATCCTCGTAGCGGACATGCACGAATCGCAGACCGAGCACCTCGGCCATCTGCGGCACCAGCCTGCGCTCGAGCTCGATCACGCGGCGGATCATGGCCAGCGTGGCGGTGAAGCCCCACGACTTGGGATGGAAGTTCGAGAGGTGCATGCTGATGGCCGTGTCGCGCGCGTCGCGGGTGATGTGCACGAACGCGGCACCCGGCAGCACTGCGGCGATCGCGGGCATGAGCCGCCACACGTGCAGTGTCTTGTCGAAGGTCCACGCTGCGCCGGCGCGTCGGCGGGCCAATGCACCCTCGAGGTAGTCGGCCGCAAGCCGCGCCGCGTCGGCGGCCTGGAGCGAGCGGAGATCGTTGGGCCACAGACCGAGACCGATGAGCGCCTCGTGGATGGCGAACGCTCCCTCGTACTCGCCGATGCCGGACACCTGTGGGTGACGGTCGAGCATCTGCTCGAGGAGCGTGGTGCCACTGCGCGGCATGCCCACGACGAAGGCCGTCGCAGGGGCCTGGGGACCGCGCGGCTCGAACCAGCGCCGCCCCTTGGCCGCCAGCCGCAGCTGCGCCTCGACATCGGCCTCGATGGCGCCCACATCGAACGGCGGCGTCGTCTCGCGGTGCACATACTGCGCCAGCTCCAGCGCCTCGGCGTACCGCGCATCGGCGTCGAGCATGCGGACCGCCTCAAAACCCGCGATCCGCTTCAGGAGTGGGCTCCGCGTGGCACGGGCCGTCGACTGCAGGCGCTCCTGCGCGCCCGCACGGTCGGTCCGCTGCATCGCGCGCGCCGCGAACACCACCGCACGCTCGTCCTGCAGCCAGACACCGCCCTTGGCAATGAACGCATCGAGTTCATCGCGCCGCCCTGCCCGATGCATGGCCTCTGCCAACGCGAATGACACCTCCACCTCGTTCGCGGGGCCGCGCGCGAGCACGCGCAGCAAGCGCTCGATGGCGGCGGCGCTCTGCCCAAGTCGGTGCTCGAGGATGCCCTTGAGGAGATGCAGTGATTCGTCGCCTGGCGCGATGCGAAGACCGCGGTCGGCGAAGTCCGCTGCCCGTGCCAACCTGCCCGTGGGCAGCAGGCAGCGCACAGCCGCCGCGAAACCCGCGGCGTTGCGCGGATGCCGCGCGATGAACTTCTCCGCCCGCTGCAGGGCCTCGGCGAGGCGCTGCTGTCGGATAAGAGCCTCGATCTGCGGCAACTCTGCCTGTTCCTGCGGTCGCAAGCCGGACATGGATGGAGACTAGCACGATTCCGCCGCTGGATCGGCGTTGTTTTTCTGCATGGAGATCGGGCGACTTCGGTTGACAAGCGCCTGTCCTGCAGCACTTTACGTCTCGGAGTTCGAGTGAAAGGGCCCGCGCGGAGGTCGTCCCATCGCCGCGCGGGAAACGCGTCGTCCCTCCTGTCCCTGGCCGCGTCCCGCGGCTTCCCTTCCCGGCCGCGTCCCGCGGCTGCCTTTCACGTCTCGGAGTCCCTCATGAGGTGCATGCTTGTCACTGGCGCGGCTGTTGCCGCGCTGACGTCTGCCGCGTCGGCCGATGTCGTGCTGAATTTCACCAACTTCAGCGCCACCGGCTTCCAATTCTCGCAAATCGTGGCCCCTGGCTCGCTCACGGGCATGCTCACCGGCGTGAGCGTCAACGCCACGCTGCTGTCGTCGTCGGCGTTCACCTACGCGGATGACCTCTGCGTCTACGTCGACGTGCTTCCGCTGTCGACCCTCGGCATGGTGCAGGTGGGCGGCTACAGCGACCTCGGTGCATTGCAGCGGTACTCGTGGCCGAACGGCGCCTCGGACGCCGTGGGCACCGTGGTGTCCGGCGCCGCGATGTTCACCACCGCAATCGACATGTCCACTCCGAACATCGCGATCTGGCTGGGCAACGGCTACGGCGCCGCAGGCACCGCAGGCTCGTGGACCGGCTCCATCACCCTGCACGGGGTTGAGGCGGTCCCGGGCCCCGGAGCCTTGGCGCTGCTCATGCTCGCTGGGTTCACCGCGCGCCGACGCCGCTAGGGCTGGCGGAAACCACTGGCAAATCGAGACTTCGCACGGCCGCCCTCGCGGCCGTGCGTTTCATTTTGCGCTCCTGGTCCGATCATTGCCGGGCGGCCCATCGCGGATCACAACCTGCGCGATTCTTTGAACTATCGCTTGACGCCACCGAATTCGGCGGCAAATTTACGGTGAGAGGTCTTGGAATAGGGCCTGCGCGCTGTCCAGTGTGCAGGGTTCGAGACTTCGGCAGGCCGCCGTCCTGGTGCCTCCGTCGACACGCCGTCCTGTCCCGTCCAGCGCGCCCCATCGGGCTCAAAGGACTGTCCCTGTTCCGCTGTTCTCCCTTTTCTTTCGGAGTGAGTCCATGAAGACCGTTCTCGCTGCTGGCGTGGCTGCTGCCGCGCTTGTCTCGGCCGCCTCGGCTGATGTCACCGTCACCTTCACCAACCAGACCTGGACTGGGTTCAACTTCTCCGACCTGTCCACCCAGTTCGGCGGCTTCACGGGCAGCCTGACCGGCGTCTCGGTCAACGCGACCCTGAACGCGTCGGTGTCCTTCACCTACGCCGACGACCTCTGCCTCTACGTGGACGTCGCCCCGCTCTCGACCGCCGGCTTCCTCCAGGTTGGCGGCTTCTCGAACCTGAGCGCGGCGCAGCGCTACAGCTGGCCGAACGGCGGTTCGAGCGCCCCTGGCACCACCGTGATCGGTACCGTGAACCTCACCACCGCCCTGGCCTTCACCGGTAACGCTGCGGTCGACGGCACCATCTGGCTCGGCA
>CAIOCH010000198.1 GCA_903856525.1 uncultured bacterium
ATCTGTTCCACGCGCATGTCGCGGGCATGGACGCGTTCGCGCGCGGACTCAAGGCCGCCGCCGCCATCCGCGCCGACGGTCGCATCGCGCAGTTCGTGCGCCAGCGCTACGCCAGCTGGGACTCGGAGCTCGGCCGCCGCATCGAGGCAGGCGACGCCACGCTCGAGGAACTGGAGCGCATCGCGCTCATGCAGAAGTCGTGCCCGGTGGAGAGCGGCCGCCAGGAGCTGCTCGAGCACATCCTGCACGAGCACATCTGAGCGGCGCGCGGCATCGCGCTTTCGCGGCACGCCGCGGTCTCGGCGGTCATCCTGCGTCGCCGCGGACCGCGTCCGCGCGTCGCGCCACGATCACGCAGCCGCCAAAGCCGCCGCCCGTCATGCGGGCTCCAAGCGCACCCTCGCCGCGCACCCGTTCCACGATCGCATCGATCTCGGGCGTCGACACATCGAAGTCGTCGCGCAGCGAGGCGTGGCTCTCGAGGAGAAGTTCGCCGAAACGCGTGAGATCCTCCGTCGCGAGCGCCTCGACGGCCGCTCGCACCCGGGCGCATTCGCGCACCACATGGCGGGCGCGGCGCGCGAGCCGCGGCGGAAGTGCATCGATCTCGCTCCAGCGTGCCGCGGCGAGATCCGCGAGCTGCGCCACGCCGAGCAACCGCGCCGCCGCCTCCACATCGGCGCGGCGTGCGGCGTATCCGCCGTCGCGCAGCGCGTGCCGCACGCCCGAGTCGATGATGTCGATCGCAAGCCCGCGCGGCAACGCCACGGGTGTCGACGCGAGCGCCGCGCAGTCGAGGAGGATGGCCTCGCCCGCCCGCGCGTGCGTCACGCACCATTGGTCCATGATGCCGCAGGGTGTGCCCGCATGCATGTGCTCAGCGCGCTGGCAGAGGAGCGCGATGTCTCGGGCCGGCATCGTTCCACCGATCAGTCCGATCGCCGCGCGCGCCACCGCGACTTCGAGCGCCGCACTCGACGACAGCCCTGCGCCCACCGGCACATCGCTCGCGACGGCGATCGTCACGGGCGGAATCGCGCGACGAGCCGCACGCAGTTCCGCAAGCACGCCCGCGGCGTAGCGGTCCCAGCCCATCGCGTCCGATCCGTCGGCCGCTTGCGGCTGATCGTCGCCCCGCCACTCGCTTGTGAATCGGTCGACCTCACCACGTGCCGGCGCGATCGCCACCCAGGTCTGCTCGTGCAGCGCCATGGGCAGGACGGGGCCACCCGCGTAGTCGATGTGGTCGCCGATCAGGTTCACGCGGCCCGAGGCACAGCCGACCTGGGCATGGGAAGCGCCGAACGCCTCCGCATGCAGCGCCATCGCGCGCACCGCGCAGCCATCGTGCACGTCGTGCACACGGGGCATGCCGATCGACGAGGTCACTTGGCCAGCCACACGCCCTCGAGCAGCTTGCGCGCGGCGTCGAGCCGCTCGTTGCCGCCGATGGCCGCGAGACCTTCCTCCACCATGGCGCGATCGGCCGTCTGGTGCCCGATGTAGGCGAGGATGAGTCCGTAGCCCTGGACATCGTCGCCGCGCTTGATGCGGTCGCGCATGATCTCCACGGCTTTCTCCAATCGATCCGGCGCCGGCAGCAGCGCTCGGTCGTAGCGCGTGTCGATCAGCTCGGGGAACGCCTCGAAGAGGTTGCGCAGCGTGAGCGACGCGGAGAGGTAGAGCCCCGCACCCAGCTGCGCGTGCGCGATGCCCACCTCGGCCAGGGGGTTGTCGACCGCGAGGGTCTGCGCCTGCTCGAAACGGCGCTCGGCGCGGAAGTAGTCGCCGTCGCGCAACGCCGCCTCGCCCTGCTTGGTGAGCTCGTCCACGCGGCGACGGTCATCGCGGCTCAGCGAATCGACCGTGCGGCCATGGCGAAGGATGCGCGCGGCCTCCTCCACTGAGATGATCGCGCCGCGCTGCTTGACACGCTCGGCCTCACGCTCCGCCTCGCCGCTGCGCGGCGTGCCTTCGGGCGACACCAGCGATTGGCTCGAATCCGATGTTCCATCGCCGGTCGCTGACTTGGTCCCATCGTCCTGCGGTCTGCCTCGCGGAGCGCGGGTGGGACGGATCGCATCCAGCGACTCGCGCACGCGCTCGAGGGGCGACGGCTGCATCGCGCCATCGGTCCCAGGCGTGCTGGTCCCCTCCGCAGCGGGCACCGCCGACTTGTTCACGGCCTCCACGATGTCGAGGTACGACTGCGGCAGCACCTTGGTGCTCCCCACGCGGAGCCTCTCGGCCTCCGACTCCGGCCTGAGCCGCTGGTCGACGCGGCGCGGATCGGGCGTTTCCACCGCCGCGGTGCCACGCACGCGCTGGTAGTCGTCCATGGTGGTGATGCCCATGGCCATGTCCTGCCGCGCACGCGCCCGCTCGTACACGCTCAGACCAGCGCGGGAGAGCGGGTCCTTGAGATTCTCGATCTGCAGCCCGCGCAGCGGCGAGATGATGTAGCGCACCGGATCGCCCGTCTGGGTGATGGTGCTGATGATGGTCCGATCGCCGCCGATGTCGTAGTTCGCACGCCCGAACGACATCTGCGCGTTGGCGCGGTCGAGCCGCAGCCGGCTGTCGGTCTGCTCGGAGGCAGCGCGCTCGTTGGCCGCGCTGAGTGGTGTGCTGTCGCGGCGGAACTCGAACACGCCGAGCCCCTGCGCCACCAGGAAGCGATCGCGCGCCACAGCCGAGGCGCTGAACGACGGGTTCGAGAACGCGCTCCCGGCGCGGAAGGCGAAGCTGTCGTCGGATCCCGTGCGGGCGCGGAAGTCGGTGTCGGCGGTGTAGCCGACGGAGCCGCGGAAGCCGCGCCCACCCGGCACCGATCCCGTGACGATGAGGTTGCGCGCGTTGAAGTCGACGGGAATGGTCCCGGCGTTGGCACCGCCCGATCCGAGCTGCGTGTTGGCGTCGAGGATGTTGCCCGACCCAGCCGCGCGACCCGCGCCCGTCGTCTGCGCCCAGCGGAAGGTCTGGCCACCCATGGCGTTGCCATCGCCCAGGCTCTCGCCGCGCCCGCGCAGCACGTCATCGGGAAGGCCCACGGTGCCCGTGCCCCCCCGCTGGCTTCCCGACACCTGGGTGCCCACGCGGTTGCCCTTGACCTGCGACTGGGCGTGGGCGGCGCCGGTCCACGCGAGCTCACCCACCACGAGTGCCAGGGAAATCGCACCCAGCGAGAGGGTGCTGCGGATGGCGACGGGTCGGTGCGATGCGTTGGAGGTGGACATGGTGCAACAGGCCTCGTGCAGGGGCTGGGCGTGCCTCAAGTATCGGCTGCTGCGGTGGAAAGGCAAGAAACTGCGGCTCGGTCCCGACAATCAGGTGGTCCGCCCCTCAGTCCTCCCGCTGCCGCGCCCGCCGCTCCACCTCGGCCTGACGGATCGCCGCCACCAGTTCCCGCGCGTCCTCGAGGCTGCGGGCGTAGACCGCCACCACGTGACCACCTTCGCGATACACCTCGACCGTACCCGGCGGCAGGCTCATCCGATCCTGCACCGAGAAGATCTCCCCCTCGGGCATGGCGGTCGGCCGGCCGTAGCGGTCGTACACGGTGAAGCGGTCCTCGTCCTCGATCACGGCCAGCGCCGCAAGCGCACCCGTGCGCTCGCCCCTGCCGCGCAGGACGGCAAACCCGCCCGCACCGCCCGGCAGTCGCACCCGACGCACGCTCATGGCCTCGAGCCCGAGCGCATCCAGCGACGGCAGCGCCACAGCGGCGTCGGTGATCCGGTCCAGCCGCTGCTCGAACTCATCCTCGCTCAACTCGTCCCGCATCGAACCTTCGGAGCGCTCCGGCCACAGCTCGCTGAACTCGGCCTGCGAGCGCGACAC
>CAIOCH010000199.1 GCA_903856525.1 uncultured bacterium
AGGCGAAGGAGCAGGAGAAGTCCGGAACCGATCGAACGCGGGAGCAGTCCGGCGATGGCGCGGCCAAGTCGACGGCGGTGCAGGATGGGGTTTCCGTCGACCTCTCGACCCTCGACCGCGTCGATGTCGCCTGCTGGTCGGAGTTGCGCACCCGTCGCGTCTACTTCGCGCACCAGTCGGTGGGCGGCGACATCGTCCGCGGACTGCAGGAGACCATGAAGCGCAAGCCGGCGATCGGGATGACGGTGATGGCGTACGCCGAGCCCGATACGTCCGACGGCACGACGCACACGGCGTTCGACGAGCCCGCCATCGTCGAGGGAATCGCGGGCCGCCGCGGCAATCCCGAGCGCAAGATCGAGGATTTCGCGCGGTTGCTGCGCTCGTCCGAGGGTTCGCGGATCGACGTGGCCGTGCTCAAGCTCTGCTATGGCGACATCGGCCGCACGACCGATGTCGAGAAGCTCGCCGACACCTACATCAAGACGGTCGAATCGATCATGCGCGACCGGCCGAACATCCACTTCGTGCACTGCACTGTTCCGCTCAAGGCCCAGGAACACGGCGCCAAGGGTCGGATGAAGCGACTCGTGGGCGCGGGGAGCGATGCATCGA
The DNA here is from genome assembly GCA_903856525.1 of uncultured bacterium. GTDB lineage: Bacteria > Planctomycetota > Phycisphaerae > Phycisphaerales > SM1A02 > QWPT01. The sequence goes on from CAIOCH010000199.1 coordinate 616, forward strand.
ATGCCACGCGCAGCCGTTACAACGAGCTCATTCGCCGGCGGTTCCCCGCGGAGCAGATCTTCGACATCGCCCGCATCGAGTCGACGGGTGTCGACGGCAAGAAGGCGACCGTGGAGCGCGACGGCCGCATGGTGGAGACGCTGGCGGCGGAGTACACGGAGGATGGTGCGCATCTCAACGCACTCGGCCAGACGGTACTTGCGCGGGAGTTCCTCGTGACGCTGTCGCACCAGTGCGGTCGCTCGGCCGAAGGTGTCGCAACGGGTGTCGGCAGTTCCGAAGCCGAGTCACCCGGCCGTTGAACGCGGCGAGCGCGGCGTGGAACCCCCCCAGCCGCGCGGGTGCGGCGCGTATTGCCCCAGCCGCGCGGGCGCGGCGTGTATCCACGGGAGGTCGCGGGCGCTGGTCGCTCCGTCCGTGCGGGTCGTAGGGCCCCGCGACCTCCCAAACAGGTTCCAAAGGCGTGGCACCGTCGGTTTGCGCGTCGGCGATGGTTGGAATCGGCGCGGGCGGCGGTACCTTCCTGGGGATGCTCCGCCGAATCCCGATTGTCCATCCAGAGCGCGGGCGCTGGTCCGTTCGGCGGACCGGGGCTGCGGTGTTGGGAGTGGTCCTCCTCGCGGCCGTCGGGTTGGTGTCGGGTCTCGCGCACGCCGCCGACTTTCGCGACGTGCCCCGCGTGACCGTGCAGGATGCGGCGTATTTCCGCGCCCGACTCGAGGCGGCGCGCACCGGCGTCGTGCGCATCGCCATGTTCGGCGATTCGCAGGAGACCGCGCCGTGGGGATGGGGCGAGCACTACATCGCGCACCTCAACGCGCGCTTTGCCACGGTCTACGGCCCGGCGGGCGAGTCGCATCTCTTCACCAACCACACATCGATCGCTCGTCCCTACTGGCTGGCGACGATGGAGGAGAGCACGGCCCGCGTCGACAGCGCCATCGGGCCCACGCGCGTGCTTCCCTCGATGACGGTCCACGCGCTGCGCGCGCCTGCCGCGGCGGCGAGTCCTGCGGACGGTTGGGCGCGCACGGTCTTCCTGCACGATGCGTCGCGCGCGGCGTCCGCGGAGCTCGCGCAGCCGCTCTGGTTCGACCAGCAGGGACCTTTTGCCGCGGATGTCCTCGTGATCGAGCGTCCCGGCGGTGCGGGTCTGCTGTGGCGGAACGCACCGACGGATCTCGATGTGCCCGATCGCGGTGCGCCGGTCGTGCAGAACGGCGTGTTTCCCGCCGATCCCAAGCTGCAGACGGACCGCGTGTCGTGGCGCTCGACGCCTCCGCTCGACTTCGCCGCTCGCCGGCACGTGCAGCTCGCGCTCGCAGGCGATTCGAGCAAGCGGTCCGCG
>CAIOCH010000200.1 GCA_903856525.1 uncultured bacterium
ACCGCCTCGCCGCCGCTGGCGTTGAGGATGCGCGTGCGCATGCCGATGAGCCCGCGCGCGGGGATCTCGGCCTCGACGTGCATGCGTCCGGCACGCTCCTCCATCTTGAGGATCTCCGCACCGCGCGAACCCAGGAGCTCGAGCGATGCGCCGAGGCCATTGGCCCCGACATCGAGCGACAGGCGCTCGTACGGCTCGCAGTTCACGCCGTCGATCTCGCGCTCGATGACCTCGGGCTTGCCGACCGTGAGCTCGAAGCCCTCGCGGCGCATGTTCTCGAGGAGCACGCCGAGGTGGAGGAGACCGCGGCCAGACACATGGAACTCGTCGGCCGAATCGCCGGGACTCACGCGCAGCGCCACGTTGGTCTCGAGCTCGCGCTCGAGGCGCTCGGCGATCTGGCGGCTGGTGACGAACTTGCCTTCCTTGCCGCCGAACGGGCCGTCGTTGATGCGGAACACCATGTGCAGCGTCGGCTCGTCGACCTTCACGCGCGCCATGGGAAGCGGATTGTCGGGATCGCAGATGGTGTCGCCGAGGTCGATCTTGCCGAGGCCCTCGACGGCGCAGAGGTCGCCCGCGAGGATCTCCGGCACCTCGCGGCGCGAGAGCCCCTCGAAACGGTTCACCTTCTGGACGCGGGCCTTGCGGACGCTGCCGTCGGCGCAGCAGATGGAGACCTGGGTTCCGCCCTTGAGCACGCCACCGTACACGCGGCCGATCGCGATTCGGCCGACGTAGTCGCTCCAGGCGAGGTTGGTCACGAGCACCTGCAGCGGCGCCGTTTCGTCGGCGTTCGGCGCGGGCACGCGCTCGATGATCTCCTGGAAGAGCTCGTCGACGCCCTTGTCGCGCGTGTCGATGTGGCGCGCGGCCCAGCCGTCGCGGCCCGAGGCGTAGATGATCGGGAAGTCGAGCGCGTGATCGTCGGCACCGAGGTCGACGAGCAGGTCGAAGACCTCGTTCACCACGCCCTGGATGCGCGCCTCGGGACGGTCGCACTTGTTGATCACGACGATCGGCTTGAGCCCAAGCTCGAGCGCCTTCGACAGCACGAAGCGCGTCTGCGGCATCGGACCTTCGAGTGCGTCCACGAGCAGGAGGCAGCCGTCGGCCATGCGGAGGACGCGCTCCACCTCGCCGCCGAAGTCGGCGTGGCCGGGCGTATCGAGGATGTTCACGCGGTACACCTCGCCGCGCCGCGGGCCGCCGCGGATGGTGTAGGTCACTGCGCAGTTCTTGGCCAGGATCGTGATGCCGCGCTCGCGCTCCAGCGGGTTCGAGTCCATGACGCACTCGCCGCCGGCGTCGAGGTTCACCACTCCGGACTGCGAGAGCATCGCATCGACGAGCGTCGTCTTGCCATGGTCAACGTGGGCGATGATTGCGATGTTGCGGAGATTCGGATCGGCCATGGGAGAACTCGGAGCCTGAAAACGCAGGGGAAGAGGGAAAGTGTAGCACGATCCCGCGTCTCACCCAACGCCTCCGCGCGAAGTTCGCGGCTTCCGTGTTCAGATCCCGTACAGCGGACGGAGCTTTCCCTCGAGATGGCGCATCAGCGGCTCAGCCGAAAGCGGCTTGCCCGTGACGCGCTGCACCAGCTCGGAGGGCGCATAACGGCGGCCATGCGTGTGGATGTTCGCGTTCAGCCAGCCGCGCAAGCCGGCGAACTCGCCGCGGCCGAACCCCTCCACGAGTCCGGGCATCTGCTCGCACGCCGCCTCGAACAGCTGCGACGCGTAGAGGTTGCCCAGGGTGTAGGTGGGGAAGTAGCCCATCGCGCCCATCGACCAGTGGATGTCCTGCAGGCAGCCGCGGCGATCGTCGGGGACATCGAGGCCGAGGAGATCCTTGTACAGGCGGTTCCACACCGAGGGGATGCCGGCGACCTCGAGCGAGCCGCCGATCACCGCGCGCTCGATCTCGAACCGCACCATCACATGCAGGTTGTAGGTCGCCTCGTCGGCCTCGACGCGGATGAAACCGGGTTCGACGACATTTGCCGCGCCGTACAGGTCATCGAGCGAGAAGCGCGATGCATCGGTTCCGATGATGCCCGGAAGCTGCGGCGCGAGCCATGCCCAGAACGCGCGGCTGCGGCCGACCTGGTTCTCCCACATGCGGCTCTGGCTCTCATGGATGCCCAGCGACACGCTCTCGCCGAGCGGCGTGCCGATGCGTGAGAAGTCGAGCCCCTGCTCGTAGATCGCGTGGCCCGACTCGTGCATGGTCGAACCGAGCGCATCGTTGACGCAGCGCTCGTTGTAGCGCGTGGTCATGCGCACGTCGTTGCAGTGCGTTCCACCGCAGAAGGGATGCGTCGAGCGGTCGAGGCGGCCGCGGTTGAAGTCGAAGCCGATCCTCTCGGCCACGAGGCGCGAGAGGGCCTCCTGCCTGTCGACCGAAACGTGGAAGTCGTTGAAGCCATCGGCCGGCTTCCTGGGCGCCGACTTGATCTCGGAGATGAGCTTCTGGAGCCGCGGCCGCAGCGGGTCGAACACCCCTGCCACGTGCTTCGCGGTGCAACCCGGCTCGTACAGGTCCGCGAGCGCGTCCCAGCGCTCGCCGTCCTTCGCGTAGCCGTAGCAGTCGGCCTGCGCGCGGAGCAGTCCGACGAGCTTCTCCAGCCACGGCGCGAACCGCTTGAAGTCGCTCGCCGCCCGCGCCTCGGCCCACTCGTGCTTCGCCATGCTCGAGGTCTTCGCCATCTCCTCCACGAGGCTCGCGGGGAGCTTGGTCGCCTTGCTGTAGTCGCGGTGCGCCTCGCGCACGAGCGCGGCAGTCTGCGGATCCGCCATCGCAGCCGGGTCGGACTCGACCGCTGCGATCAGGTCGCCGCGCTCGATCGAGGAGGAACGCTCATGCACCATGCGCGCGATGAGCGCCTGCTGACGCGCGCGCCACTCGAGCCCGCCGGCGGGCATCTGGGTCTCCTGATCCCAGTCGAGGAGTGCATTGGAGGTCGAGAGCAGTGCCGTCTCCTGGAGGTGCGTGACGAGCGCGTCGAATGACGATGTGGCGGTGGCGGACATGAGGGATCTCCGGGATCGCGAGTGTACTCCAC